>JBNKOV010000193.1:0-8394 GCA_050294955.1 Holophagae bacterium | reverse complement strand
TGAACGCCCAGGTCGTCAAATGTATTTTGTGGGAAACCAACCCATTGGTCGCTGATGTCGAAAGGGTTGTTGAACCCATCCGCATCACCGGCGCAAACGGTAGGCAGTCTGCGAATGGTGTTGTCTCTTGTAGACTCCGCGCCCGTTCCCCATTCGGAGCCGGGATCGCTGCCCAACACGCCTATGATATCGATGATGGTTCCGTTCTTTTTTAGAACCAGAGCGTCGTCGCCGTTGAAGAAGGTAACAGAAGAGGTAATGTCGGCCACATCCAAAATAGCTGATATTGCTGAACTGTTGGCAATGACCAAAACATCGCCGTCGGCCAGGGTGGGCGCTGCGCTGTCCAATGAAAGGGTGTTGCTGGTGGTGGTCGAACCGTTGGAGTACAGTTCTACGGTGTATTCAGAAAGATTCACCACGCCGCCAGTGCCATTGTAGATTTCCAGGGCTTTGTTGTTGCTGCTGCCTTCGATGTATTCGGAGAAGAACAGGTCTTCTGCGCCGCTAGGCACAAAAGAGGTTCCGTCGATAAATGTTCCAGGTGAATAGAGCGCGCCGCCTGAGTCGGTCGCAGTGCTGTGTCGAACATAACTTGTACCGGTAAGGTCTGGATCGAGAGTAAGGCTCTGGTTGTTGCCGCCTTCGCTGCCGTAGCTGACCTGAGCCTGAACAAGGCCATTGTCGTCTGCAAAGGTTATGGAGTCGCCGCCATTGTTGAGCCCAAGGGAACCGGTGGAGGCGGTTTGAACCGTTGCATCGCCAAAAGTCCCAGTGGGTGTTCCACCGCCAAAAATGACAATGGCGTTTCGCGGCGCGATGACGGTTCCGGAAGGAAACACGTGTCGCAGGCCAAAGCCGTCTGAAATGGTCCAACCTGAAATATCTCCGGTGGCGCCTGTGGTGTTGACAATTTCCAGGAACTCATCGTCTCCAGAGCTGCGAACGCCGTCGCCATTGGCGTCCCCTGTCAGGTCGCTGGCGGGGTCTGCGTGAATCTCGTTGAGGATCCATCCCGTGGCGGGAAAGGCCACATTCACATTCAGGGTGCAGCTTCCCGATTGAGGCGTGGCGTCGGTGTTGGTTGCGGTGAGGGTTACTGCATAGGCTCCAGCCGGAACGTCGCTAGATACGGAGACCGTTGCGGATCCGCCAGAGGTCGCCCCAATGGAAATGGACCCAGCGGAGGGGCTGGGCGAAATGGCAGAAATGGAAATGGCATCAATGGTTCCGTCCGCATCCGATGCGCTAACGGCGGCATTGCCGCCCACGCCCTCGGTGACATCCAGATCGGCGCCGCAGTTGATGATAACTGGATAATTAATAGGGCCGCCGCAAGATGCGATATGGCTTCCCAGATCACTGAAATCATCGGTGGGGAAGCCGGCCCATTCGTTGCTGATGTCGGAAGGGTTTCCAAATCCGCCGGGGGCTCCAATGCAAACCGTGTCCAAACGGCGGATGGTGTTGTTGCCAGTGGATGCATCGCCGCTGCCCCATTCAGAGCCGGGATCACTGCCCACCACGCCAATCACGTCGATGATTGAGCCGTTGCGCTTGAGAACCAGGGCGTCGTCGCCATTGAAGAAGGTAACTGTGCTTGTAATATCCGCCACATTTAAGATGGCGGCGGCCGCTGAAGAATTGGCTATTACCAGCACATCCCCGTTCACCAGGGATGGGGCCGCGTCAGAAAGGACCAACGTGTTGCCGGGAGAGGTTGAGCCGTTGCTGTAGAGTTCCACCACGTATTCGGAAAGGTCGGCGGCAGCTCCCGTGCCGTTGTAGATTTCGAGGGCTTTGTTATTGCTGCTGCCCTCAATATACTCTGAAAAAAACAGATCTGCGGTTTGGCCAAAAGCGGCCCCCGCGAGGAAAAATAGCGTTACCGGCAACAAGGCCCCCGGTATCAGGCGCTTCACAGAAAGCATGTTCATCCTCGTATTCTTATTTAGAACCCAAAAATTATTGGGACGCGCCAAAGGTTGAAACTGCCCCGATGTTGGTGTTGCATACCCGGGGAGGCCTGGGAAAATCACAATTCCCCATCCCTCGTGTTGCAAAAAAGCGTCGATTCCATCAGGGACCACGGTCAACCCGCCCATGTTGGGCTGGCGACATCAAACCATTTCGGAGAAACGGATACGTCCGTTTCTTCCCCCCAGAATCAATTATCATATCATGCAAACAGGTTTTAATTATTCGAATAGTGTAAGAATGCGAAAATGTGGGCGGATTTGTACTTGTGGGTTCAGCCGTTTTTGGGGCGGGCGCACATGCCGTTTAATAATACGTCAAGCGTTGGGGCGGCCATTTTCACCAGGTCGTAATCATGTTTTCGCAGGACCCAGTTGGTGGCCATCTCATCCAAAGCTCCAAACAGAATTTTGGTGGTGAGCCATGGGTTTAGATCCTTGCGGATTTGGCCTAATTCCTGGGCGTCGCGAATCACCCGCTCAATGATGCTGAAATAGTCGCGCAGTCGCGTTTCGGAAAACATCTGCATATGTTTGGCGTTGTGGCGCAGCTCGATCTGGAAAATGCAGGCCAGGTCCTCATCGGAGCCAAGGCTTTTCAAATGTAATTCCGCGATGCCCTTCAGGCGCTCAATAGGCGATTCCACTTCTGCCAGCATGGCCATGCCCACTTGAATGAAGCTCTCAGTAATTTCATCAAAAATTCGCGTGAGCAGGTCGTCCTTATTCTGGAAATACAGATAAAGGGTGCCATCGGCAACACCTGCCGCCTTGGCGATCTGGGAGACAGTTGTGTCGTTGTAACCATTGCGCGCCAGCACCTTGATAGCTGCGTCCATGATCTTCTGCTTCTTGACCGTTTTCTTGGCTTCCCTAATGGATTTGGGTTTTGCAGACATTTCCAAACTCCAGACCTCCCCATGGGCTTCAATCATTTGACGCGCGCCGCTTAACCGCTGCGCCCGAATGGCGGGCTCCACCCCTCGCCATTCCCTATTATTGCACTAACCGACCCCTAAACAAAAGCAGATATGAAAAAATGAACGCCTACTCATTATTTTCTCTTGACAAGGTGCGGCGTTGGCCCGATGATTAATATTGAAAAATGAATGACCATTCATTTGGAGGTATTATCTTGAACGAAATTCGAAAAGCCGCCGTCCTCGGGGCCGGTGTCATGGGGGCGACCATCGCTGCTCATCTCGTGAATGCCGGGTTGGATGTGGTTCTCCTCGATCTCCAAATCGAGAAAGACGGGAAAAAGGTCAATCTGGCCGATCTCGCTGTGAAACAAATGAAGAAGGCCAAGCCTTCGCCTATATTCGTAAGCGCATGGCTGTCCAAAATTAAAACCGGGAATTTTGATCAGAATATGGATCTGTTGAAAGACCGGGATTGGGTGGTTGAAGTTGTTAAAGAAGATATTCAAATCAAAAGAGCCCTATACAATAATATACAAGGTTTCTTGTCAGAAAATGTTATTCTGACTACCAATACATCCGGCATCCCCATCAGCCAGTTAAGCGAAACGTTGCCAGAAGATCTGCAGGCCCGTTTCTTTGGAACCCATTTCTTCAACCCGCCGAGATACATGAAGCTGTTGGAGTTGATCGCTGGTCCCAATACAGATGGCGACTTGTTCTCCGGTTTCACCCATTTTGCGGAAACAACCCTGGGCAAGGGTGTGGTTCTGGCGAGGGATTGTCCCAACTTTGTGGCCAACCGTATTGGCGTCATGGGCATGATGGCGCTCATGCACACCATGATGGAAGATCAATACAGTATTGAAGAAGTAGACAAAATCATGGGGCCTCTCACGGGGCGACCTAAGAGCGCAGTGTTCAGAACAGCCGATCTGGTGGGCTTGGACACCTTCGTCCATGTGGCTGAGAACCTGTATGAAGCTGCTCCAGAAGATCCCAAGCGAGACCTGTTCCAGCCGCCAAAAGCGGTGAAGGACATGGTGGCGCGAGGCCTGCTGGGCAACAAGACTGGCGGCGGATTCTATAAAAAGACCAAAGACGCATCCGGTAGACGTAATATTCTCACCATCGACCTGAACACGCTTAACTACCGTGAAAAGGAGAAGGTGAAACTGCCTTCTCTTGAACTGTTTAAGAACATAGAAGATCTTGGCGAACGCATGCGCAAGATCGCTTTTTCAAAGGATCGGGTGGGTCAGTTTGTCTGGAAGACCACTTCTGAGACCTTAATCTACGCAGTGAACATGATCGGCGAGGTTGCCGACGACATCGTGAATATTGATCGCGCCATGCGCTGGGGTTTCAATTGGGAAATGGGTCCCTTTGAGACCTGGGACATGTTGGGCGTTGAGAACGTGGTGAAGCGACTGGATAAGGAGGGCCGCGAGGTTCCCCAAATGGTTCGCGACATGTTGGCCTCGGGCATAACTTCCTTTTACGACCTGGCGGGCGTACAACCCCGCTTCTATAATGGCGCGGAAATGGAAGACGAACCAGCACGTCCCAATGTGATGGTTCTCAAGGATTTGAAGAAAGACCCCACTCGGGTTGTCAAAAAGGCTGCCGGCGCCAGTATCCTGGATCTGGGCGATGGCGTGGCCTGTTTGGAATTTCACGGTAAGATGAACGCCATTGGCGCCGATATACTGGGTATGACCCGAGCAGCGGTGGAAATCGTTGAACGGGATTTCGAGGGTCTGGTTGTCGGCAATCAGGGCGATAATTTCTCTGCAGGGGCCAACCTTGCACTATTATTCATGGAAGCCCAAGAAGGTAATTTTGAGGACATCAACCTCATGGTTCGCCAGTTCCAAAAGTCTACGAGTAGTTTGCGGTATTGCACCAAGCCGGTAGTTGTTGCGCCTTTTGGCATGACACTGGGCGGCGGTTGTGAATTCGCTTTGCATGGAGATGCGGTAACGGCTTCCGCTGAGACCTATATGGGCCTGGTGGAAGTGGGCGTTGGTCTGGTTCCGGGCGGCGGCGGTGTGAAGGAAATGCTGCTGCGTCATGTGGCGGCGGCCCATGCGGCTGGCGAAAAGAACCTTCTGCCGGTTCTCCAGAAAACCTTTGAAACCATTGGTATGGCCAAGGTTGCCACTTCCGGCGAAGAAGCCCGGCAAATGGGTTTCCTTCGGGACACCGACAGTGTGATCATGAATGGGGACGCCCTCATTCATCACGCTAAGAATCGAGTTCTCGCTCTAGCGAAACAGGGTTACAAGCCGCCCGAGGTTCCCAATCAGATTCCTGTTCTGGGCGAACCGGCTTATGCGGCGTTGAAAATGGGGCTATACCTCATGCGTGAAGGGGGCTACATTAGTGAGCACGATCAAAAGATTGGCGCTCACCTGGCCCGTATCCTCACCGGCGGCAGCCTGACGCCCGGTCAGACCATGACCGAGCAGCATGTGTTGGATTTGGAACGGGAAGCTTTCCTGCGTCTTTGCGGTGAACGCAAAACTCTGGAGCGCATCCATCACATGTTAACCAAAGGCAAACCGTTAAGGAACTAGGGAGAGGACTGTCATGGGAAATGTATATGTAGCATCAGCGGTGAGAACGCCTGTAGGCAAGGCGTTCAAAGGTAGTTTTGCAAATCACCGGCCAGACGACCTGGCAGCCACTGCCATGAACGAGGCGGTTGCCCGGGTGAAAGGCCTGAATCCGGAAGAGATTGAAGATATTATCCTGGGCTGCGCCATGCCGGAAGGCGAACAGGGGATGAACGTTGCTCGAATTGCTCAGATTCGAGCGGGTTTGCCGGAATCCATCCCGGCGCTCACCATCAACCGATTCTGCTCCTCGGGTCTACAGGCCATTGCTTTTGGCGCGGATCGTATTAAAAACGGCGATGCGGACGTCATTCTGGCTGGCGGCGCCGAGTCCATGAGCATGATCCCCATGGGCGGCAATAAGATAGCGCCCAACCCTTATCTGGTTGACAACTATCCTCAAATCTATATCAACATGGGGCTGACCGCCGAAAATGTCGCTAGCCAATACGGTATCTCCAGGGAAGATCAAGACGCTTTTTCTCTGGAATCTCACGAGAAGGCGCTTAAGGCTCAGGCTGAAGGACGGTTTGATGAGGAGATTGTACCGGTTTCTGTGACTCAAACGTTGTTAAACGGAAAAAAACCTGAGACTCGAACTTTTGATGTGAAGGCTGATGAAGGTCCGCGAGCCGGTTCAACAATCGAAGCGCTGGCCAACTTGAAGCCTGCCTTCAAAATGAACGGTTCGGTGACAGCGGCCAACAGTTCGCAAATGTCGGATGGCGCTTCGGCTGTCATGCTTTTGTCGGAACAGAAGGTTGAGGCGTTGGGCGTCCAACCCCTGGCCAGGTTCGTCGGGTTCGCTCTGGCGGGATGTAAGCCGGAAGTCATGGGCATTGGTCCTGCGCTGGCGGTTCCCAAACTACTGGAAAAGTATAACCTGTCTGTAAGCGACATTGGTCTCTTCGAGTTGAATGAGGCTTTTGCCGCACAATCTCTCATGGTCATCCGCGATCTGGGGCTCGACCCTGCGCTGGTGAACGTTAACGGCGGAGCCATTGCTCTTGGTCATCCCTTGGGCTGCACCGGTTCCAAGCTCACCGCCACCCTGGTTTATGAAATGCGTCGCAGAAGCGTGCAATATGGGGTGGTTACCATGTGTATTGGCGGCGGCATGGGCGCTGCCGGGCTATTCGAACTGGTTTCTTAATATTTTTCACGAGGAGTAGGTTATGACGACAACAAAAGCTCAAAAGGACTATAAATTGGGTGGCAGCTTCCTGGTGGAAGATCATGAACTGGCTGCGGTATTTACCCCGGAAGAATTCACCGAAGACGACCACATGATGGTGCAGGCTACCGATGAGTTCATGGAAGGGGAGGTGGTCCCCAAGATCAAGCAACTGGCAATGGGAAAAAACGAAGACATGGTTGCCTTGCTGAAGCAGGCAGGCGAGCTGGGTCTTCTCTCCGGTGAGATTCCCGAGGAATACGGGGGCATGGAGCTGAAAAAGGGTCTGGTGACCCTGCTCTCCGAAAAGATTGTGAAGGATGCTGGGTTTGCGGTTTCCGCTGGGGCTCACACTGGCATTGGCACCATGCCCATTACCTATTTCGGCACCAAAGAACAGAAAGATCGCTATCTGCCTCGGTTGTCTACTGGCGAGCTGTTGGCGGCCTACGCCTTGACCGAGACGAGTTCGGGTTCCGACGCCCTGAATGCCAGAACCAAAGCGGTTCTGAGCGAGGACGGCAAGCATTATATTCTCAATGGCTCCAAGATGTGGATCACCAATGCGGGTTTCGCCGACATCTTCATTGTGTTCGCCAAGATCGACGGCAAAGATTTTACGGCCTTTATTGTGGAGAGGGCGTTTGACGGCGTGTCTGTTGGGGCCGAAGAGAAGAAGATGGGCATAAAATCCTCTTCGACTCGCCTGGTGGTTTTGGAAGATGTAAAGGTGCCTGTAGAAAATCTGTTGGGCAAGCGTGGCGAAGGTCATAAAATTGCCTTTAACATTCTGAATATTGGACGCTTCAAGTTAGGCGGCTCTTGTGTGGGCACATCAAAACTGGCTTTGGAGAAATCCACTCAATACGCAATTGACCGCAAAGCGTTCGGGCGTTCCATCACCGAGTTCGGCCTCATGCAGCACAAGCTGGCAAATGTGGCCGTTCAAACTTTTGCTCAAGAGTCGATTTCCTACCGAACCGCAGGCCTGATCGATGCGATACTTGATGGAGTCACCTTTGGGCAGGAAGGCGCCGAGGAGGCCATCCTGAAAGGCATTCGCGAGTACGCCATCGAATGCGCTCTGGTGAAATTCTGGTGTACTGATTCACTGGATTACGTGGTTGATGAGGCCGTTCAGATCCATGGCGGATACGGTTTCTCTCAGGAGTACGATGTGGAGCGCTACTATCGAGACTCCCGAATTAACCGCATTTTTGAAGGCACCAACGAAATCAACCGTCTGCTTTCTGTAGATATGTTGCTTAAAAAAGCCATGAAGGGCGAGCTTCCCATTCTGCAGAAGGTTCAGAGTCTCATGGGTGAAATTCTGGGGCTGCCGTCTTTCGACATGGACGAGGACACCAGCTTTATGGCCGATGAAAAGAAACTGGTTGAAAATGCCAAAAAGGTCACGCTTTTCCTTTCGGGCGTGGGTGTTCAGAAGTTCATGGAAAAGCTAGAAAACGAGCAGGAACTGTTGGCCATGGCCGCTGATCTGCTAGCATTGACCTTTGTCATGGAAAGCATGCTGCTACGTACGCTGAAACAGGCGGAGCGAGGCGGGGAAGCTTCTGCTCAACTCATGGGTAAAATGGTGACCGTCTTCTTCCACGATGCTATGGAGCAAATTGCCACCATTGGAAAAACCGGGTTGGCCGCGATTGAAGAAGGCGACAATCTGTTGACCATGATGGCTGCTATGA
>JBNKOV010000192.1:0-8414 GCA_050294955.1 Holophagae bacterium | reverse complement strand
AACCAGGCGCGATCTGGCAATAGCCATGTCTACCTCCGTCTTTTGAACAAGGCTTACGGGGTTGATGGAAAACGAAGAGATTCCAATATATCCCGGTGTAACTTTCGGGATGTTTATCGGAGAAACTCAACGTGAAAAAAAGAAAAACTCATGAGTTCACCACTGTGGTGGATTCCTATCATACCCTGGCAAACCCGCGCCAGGCCAGGGTTTTTTCACTTTTTTTCTCATTCCCCAGCGATGGACGCTCAGGCATCACCCGCGACTCTCAGATAATCGCACCGCATGCAGGCATGCTGGCTCAAGATTCTATTTGCCTCTTCTCAAGATAAGGTGGGTTTCCTTGCTCCAGTGGCTCTAGCAGAAAAAGGTGGGTGTCCTGGGTCTGACTTTTTACCTGGACCTGCTTGTCGAAAAAGGTGGGTGTCCTTGTACCTTTTAGAGAGCGGAGCGATTAAAAGAAAATAACTCCGAAGGAGTCATCGCCGAGTTGGGCGACTTGAGACGCTTCAACTCGGCGCGGCAATTAACCTCTTTTGTGGGTCTTGCGCCGAGATTAAGAGAGTCGGGAACCTCTTTAAAGCGCCAGGCCCACTTGTCTCGCTCGGGAAACGCTGCCGTGCGCCGGATAATGTACATGGCAGCAATGGCGGCTGTTAGAACTAAGGGGTCATGTTTCAGGCGGCAATATGATCGATTGATTGATCGAGGCAAAGCGCGCAAATCCGCCATTATGGCGATCGCCAGAAAAATGCTGGTCGTAATGAGGGCCTTGATCAAGGCAGATGCAGTCTATCGTTTTCCGCAGGAGGCTGTGGAAGACTTTGTCAAAATCTAAGGAAAACCATCCCAAAAACCGGCTTTTTTGGTTGACAGAACAGCCCACTATCTGGCTCAAGGATTTCGAAAAGGTGGGTGTCCTGGCTCTTGATCTGGCTCTAGGATTTCGAAAAGGTGGGTGTCCTGGCTCTTACTGGCTCTTAAAAGGCTCTTGCTTGAAAAGGTGGGTGTCCTGGCTCTTGGTGCCTGGTTTTCTCCGCTCATGTCACGGCGTTTCCACCTATCGCGCCTTCCCTAAACGATCATGCCCCAGAACAGCAACAAGCTGTGAATCCGCAGGCGCAACGACAGATCAATGAGTTGGGGGCGAAGTTGCAATGACTTTCCAGTTTCTTACGGAGCGCTGCTCGCGCCCGGTGGAGACGCACCCACAATGTGGATGAGGTGATTTCCAAGGATTGAGCGGTTCGCTCTACGCTCTCGCCTTGCAATACGACTCGACGTAATACGTTGGCGTACCCAGGGTTTATTTCATCCAAAAGATAAACGCCGCAACGACACAACACTTTTTCTTCGTCCTTTGGCGCTACAAGCAGGTCGGGCGTTTCAAGCGCTACGGTTCTGTTCCTGGCGGTCTTTCTTCCAAAATCAGCGATGGCGCTGGTGAGGATTTTGTAGAACCACGACTTGAATCGGGTCTTGTCCCTGAGGTTGGCTATGTTCTGGAAAGCCTTGAGCGATGCGTCCTGCAAGACGTCTTCTGCATCGTCCTTGTTTCCCAAGCGCTTTTGTATGAAAGCTAAAAAAGCGGTTCGGCTCTCATTTAAGGCGGAAACAAGCCACCCCTCGTCTTCCAATAACGCCGCTTCTGCTTCCATCTCAGGCCTCCTCTATGGTTCTTGAGCCACGATATGACCCCTGCCTATTAAGACGGGCCAGGTAAGAGAACCTTACACCAATTCTGGAAAAAAGTTTGTTTTAACGGGCTTTTTTGGCGAGCCCGACCACCTGAACATTGGTCAGACTCGCCATTTAATTCGCTCAAAGCAGTGGGTTAACCCAGTTTCTTCCCAATGACCGAACGGGCCGCGCCAATCATGAGCAAATTCAATACGCCAAGCGCCAAAAGGCATGTGTTGATGCTGAACTTGAAGACGGGGTTCTCGGTGGGCGCGGTGAAGATTTCTCCAGACAAGGTCCAGTTGGGGTTGAAGAAGACTTCCCGTATGGGTTCCACGGTGAGGGTTATGGGATTGAGGGATACGGGGAAAGTGAGCCATGCTGGCATGAAACTCAATGACGCAAAGGCTGTGGAAACAAAAACAACCGGCAACGAGATGATCATGATGAGAGAAATCAACTCGAAATGGCGACGCAGCATAAAGGCCAGGGTGAGGCTGAGCGTGGTGAACAATACGCTCACCAGGCCTAATGCGGCGATGAGAACCAACGCGCCTGCAAATCCGCCCTGAAATCGGACGCCTAAAATGGTGATCAAGACCATGATCACAAGGCACTGGATCAAAGTCATGACGAAGATGTGGAACCCGTTGGCCCAGATTATGGAAAGTCTTGAGATCAAAGGCGCGGCCAGGAGCCGGTCGAGGAATCCCAGTTCTCTATCGAACAAGATGGGCACGCCGCCGTTTAATGCGCCGGTGAAGGCGGTGAACACCAAAACGCCTGGTGTAATGAAACCAAGGTAGCTGGTGACATCAGCTCCCAAACTCTCCAGAGGTATTTTCTTGAATACGGTGGAGAAGAGCAACAACCAGATGAGGGGTTGAATGAGCCCGGCTATAAGCACCATGGGACTTCTCTTGGAATGAATAAAGTTGCGCCGGGTCAAGGCGCCGATTTCCATAAGTCGCATTTTCATTTCGCGCCTCCCAGGGTAAAGCGATAGGCGTCTTCCAGATTGGGCTCTGACACATTTACCGAGGCAATATGCAGGCCAGCGGCTTCCAGAGCCTCACAGACCTTAACTTGCAGTTGCGACATGGCTTCATCGCCTTTGTAGGCCATGGTGGCAAACTCTTCTTCCTCATGCCAGACAACGGACTGCCAGGAGCTTAAGGCTTTCTTCACGGCCTCTTTCTGTTCGACGCTCATGAACTCAGCGGTTTTGATTCTTACAATGAAACGACCCACGGAATTTTTGAGTTCGCCGGCAGGTCCTTTTGCGGCAACGCTTCCGTCTTGTAGGATGAGGATATACTCAGCCAGTTCACTAACTTCGCGAAAGTCATGGCTGGCGAGGATCAAGGCGCCGCCCTTTTCCATGAACTGGCGAATGAGGCCCCAAATCTGTTCGCGCGCTTCCACATCGAGACCGGTGGTGGGCTCGTCGAGGATGAGGATGGCAGGGTCGTGCAAGAGCGCCGCCGCCAAATCCAAGCGCCGCTTCATGCCGCCGGAATACTCGCCAACCAATCGGTCCTGAGCGTCTTCCAGCCCCATGGTCTTGAGCAGTTCGTATGCTTTTGCCTTATGGGTTTTCCAATCGAGATGCACGAGGCCCGCGCAGAACCGCATGAACTCGGCGCCGGTCAATTGTTTGTCCATGGCCATGTCTTGTGAAACATATCCCATCAATTCGCGGATCCGAGCCGGTCTGGCGAAGAGATCTTCGTCATTCCAATGATAACTGCCGCCGTCTGGCTTCAGCAGACTGACCAGAATCTTGATTGCGGTAGACTTTCCCGCCCCGTTTGGACCCAGCAACGCGACGCTTGATCCGCTCTCCAGCTGAAAACTGAGAGATTTCAAGGCGTCTACCTTTTTATAACTCTTCCGATGACCCTCAACCTTAAGTGACATGAGGTGTTCCTCCCTCCATCATTCACAACAAAACAAAGGATCATATCATACTGCGAGGCCATGGGCAAAAACAAACACTATGGGAACCACTCGGGGTCGTGCGATGCGATGGGCAATTCCAGAATGAAGGTAGCGCCGCTGTTGACTCCGTCGCTGTCCACCATGATTCGTCCACCCATTTCGGCTACGGAATTGGCGCATGAATGCAGGCCAAATCCGTTGTGGCCCGGCTTGCCGCTATACCCGTGAGCGAAGATCTTTTTGAAGGAATCAACTGGGATGCCTACACCCGAATCGGATATCTCAATGAGGATGTGTCCGTCCCTGGTCTGGGTCCTTATGGTAATGCGCCGCTGTCCTGCGGGCATGGAAGCGACGGCCTCACAGGCGTTTTGGATGAGGCTGACAAGCACGCGCAACAACTTACTTTTCAAACCTTTAAATGAGGGGAGTCGGCTAAATTCCTGATGAATTTCAATTTCCAGATCGGTGAGCAATTTGTTGCGTAGGCGAAGGGCGTCGGCGATGGTTTCGGGTATGTCCACCGAGGAAATGGAGCCATGCACCCTGGCGTATTCCTGTTGAGCCCGAACGGTTTTGGTCATGTGGTTGAGGTGGGTTCTGATTTCTCGCACATAGCGACGCATGCCCGTGGCGTGCTGTGGCATGGCCAGTACTTTGTCCACCAATCGACGGTTCACGGAAACGCCCTGGACTTTTTCTTTGAACCAACTATAAAGATCGGACTTGTGCTGCTCAAGCAACTCAACCTCATCTTTTAGATCGTCATAGACCTGTTCCGATGAGATTTTTCGGTCCATCTGTTCGGAGATGATGCTTATCTTGGCGATTGAGTCGCCAATCAAATGAAGGACATTGGTTGCAACCTCAATCATTCCTGCCCGATGGGCCGCTGCAATAACTTCGCCCTGAGCAGCCAGAAGCCGTGCATTGGCCTTTTCAAGGTCCATGGTTCTCAAGGCCACTTCCCGTTCGAGACGACGCTCCCTTCGTTCTACCTGCATTAATCTAATTCTATGCAGGAAAAGGGCCGCCAATACGGCGAGTACGCCCATTAGAATTCGAAACCACCAGGATTCGTACATATGGGCCTTGATTCGGAAACGGACCTGCGCGCCCGTTTCGTTCCATAGGCCGTCGCTGTTAGCGGCCTTTACTCGGAATACATAAGGGCCTGGCTGTAGGTTGGTGTAGAAGGCGGCGCGGTCGTAAGCGCCGTCAACCCATTGGCTGTTATAACCTTGCAGCTGAATCTTGAACTTCACCTTCTCCGGCGTTGTGAAACTGGCGGCTGTGTAATGGATCTCCAGTTTGTCGGTTTCAGGGGGGAGCGTGATCAGGTCGCTCATGGACATATGCCGGTCGTTGGCGATAAAGGACTCGATGATTACCGGGGGCATGACGTGGTTTTTCACGATCTGACCCGGTGATACCGACACGACGCCTTTCATGGTTGGGAACCACAATCGCCCATCGCCTGTTTTGGCGAGGGATGGGAAAGATCCCCCATTGCATTCCTCGCTCTTCATGCCTTCGTTTAAGCCAAATGCTTTTGGCTCCAGCAGCTTATCGTCGCCTGCCATCCGATCTAGGAAGGCCTGAATGGGGATGGAGGAAATGCCATTATTGCTGCTCATCCACAGATTGCCGTTTTGGTCCTCAATGGTTTCATGAACGGTGTCGGCCAGTAGGCCGTCTTCTGTGGTGAACCGGCGATGGGCGTCGCCATCAACAAGTATGAGGCCAGACCTGGATGTTGAGAGCCAAAGCCGTCCGCCGCTGTCTTCAAATATGCCAAACACTTCTGTATTTTCCAGTTCGGGGATGGGCGGGGCGGTGAAACGACCGTCTTTTAAAATTCGCAATCCTGCTCTGGTGGCCACCCAAAACGCGCCATTCCGGTCTTCGAACATATTAGAAACAAACTGGGACTTAAGCCCGTGTTCCGAGGTAAATACCTGAATCTTGCCTTTATAGACTCTAACCAGTCCGTGGTCTGTGGCCACCCAAATCGCGCCCAATCGGTCTTGGAACAGCGCCCGCGCCCGGTTGGATGGCATGCCCTGCTCCCGTGCGAAGACCTTGAAGCCGTTGCCTTCTTTCAAAAGGACGCCGCTGCCTTCGGTGGCGACCCACAGGCGCCCATCTCGATCTTCCAGTACGGCGTTCAGCCGGGTGTCTGGCAAACCGTCCTTTGCCGATATGGCCTCAATGGACCCATCCGGATTCAAGCGAGCAAGGCCCCCGCCAAAGGTGGCGATCCAGAGACCGTCTTTGCCTGCGGTCAAACCTTGAGCCAGATCATGGGGCAGGCCTTCCTGCCTGGTGTATGTGGTGACGGAGACGTCGCCCAGCATGCCCAGGCCGCCGCCATCCATTCCAAACCAGAGGTTGCCTTCTGTATCTTCCAAGAAACAGAGTACATGATGCGCCGGCAATCCGGTTTCCCGGTTAAAACGGTTTATCTGACCGTCGCTTTTAATCCGAACCAATCCTGCCCCTTGGGTTCCCAGCCATAGGTTGCCGTCCCTATCTTCTTTGATGGCGTTGATGATGGCGTTCTGCAACATTTCATCGGTCGAATAGGGCTCGATTTCCCGATCCCGTTTTAGGAACAGGCCTTTGTTGGTGCCCAGGAGAAGGGTGCCGTCTTTTAAGGTATAAAGACTGTAAACGCTTCGTTTTCCCAGAATTGGCGATTCAATTTTCTTTATGCCGGCGCCGGTCCAGCGGTTCAACCCGCCCCAAAGGCCAATCCAGATTCCGCCACGGCCATCATCCAATGCGCAGTTGATGGTGCTGGTGGTGAGTCCGTCTTTTGAGGTGAGGTTGAGCACCTCGCCATCCTCGAAGCGATAGAGGCCGTTTTGGGCTGTGGCCACCCAGATCACGCCATTCTTGTCCTGGTAGGATTGCCAAACCCAGACATTTTTTAGGGCGTCGCTCAGGGGGTTCTGCACTGCCGAGCCATCCTCAAGACAGGTTAATCCGGATGAGGTGGCCACCCAAACTCTGGCATCCTTGTCTTCCATAAGGTGGTTGATGTATTGGCTGACCTGGCCATCGCTGGACTGAGGCCGCCAGGAGGCGAAATGGTATCCATCAAAGCACGCGATGCCTTCCTGGGTGGCAATCCAAATATAGCCCTTTTTGGTTTGTATGAGGCTGTAAGCGGAGTTTTGTGGCAGGCCCCGTTCTTGAGTCCAGTTGCGGTAATGGTATTGGCTGATTAGCTTTGCCGGATCCAAAGCCTGGGATTTGGGGAGGAACGCCAGATAAAAGACGCTCAAAAGCAGTACGCCTTGTCGCTTCATGCTGACGCCTCCATCTGGAACGGGAGAGCCAGGGTGAAGGATGCGCCCTTGCCTTCCCCGGGACTGGAAGCCTTTAAAACACCGTCCATTTCGCCAACAACCTTGTAGCAATAATGCAAACCGAATCCGTGCCCCGTGGTCTTGGTTGTGTAGCCATGCCTGAAAAGATAGGCCATTGACTCGGCCTTGATGCCACAGCCCGTATCCCGGAATTCAAGGATCAGACGCTCGTCTTCAATGGTGCTCTTAAGATAAAGAACATGTTCATTTTCAGGCGGTCCCATGTGAATGGCCTCTCCGGCGTTTTTGATGAGGTTTATGATAACCTGCATGAAATCGGACTTTGAAATGCAGACCCTGGTTTCAGCAGGGGCCGTCCAATTTAGATCGACCCGAATGCCGCGAAGATAAGGAGCCTGCATTTTTATGAGATCTTCGATTACCTGATGCGGGTCGAACGGGGTGGCTTCATCCTGGTTGGGTTCCAGCCGAAGCTGGGAATTGACAATCTCCTTGATATGATGGACTTGTGTTAAAAATATGCCCACCTCTTCGGCCAAGGCTTCTTGACTTTCAGATAGGATGGGACAAAGCTGGCTCAGGGCGTGTAGGATTTTTCGACCCTTTGGGTCTTCCAGAAAAAAGGCGGCAAGGTTATCCTCGTTCTCTCTCACCAGATCGGACACATGCCGAACCACCCTGCTGTCCAGATCCTCCCGCAATAACTTGTCCATCATGTTGGCGGATGTGTTGGCGCTGTTCATGGTGTTGCCGATGTTGTGCAACACTTCGGTGGCGATTTCAGCCATGCCGGATTGCCGGGCGTTGTCGGCCAGCCTTCTGTTTGCGGTGACAAGATCTTCGTTGGTGCGCGCCAGTTCTTCGGTGCTCTCCTGCACCATAAGCTCAAGGCGCTCTTCATGTTGGCGGTGCTGTTTGAGCCGCAACGCGTGGATGAGAAAGAAGCTCAAAGCAACGACCAGGATACAGAGGATATAAAAGGCGATGGTCTGATGGAAGAAGGGCTTCAACTCAAAGGAGAACTCAGCGCCATCCATGTTCCAAGCGCCCTCGCTATTGGCCGCAAACACCCGAAACCGATAGAAACCGGGCTTCAACTTGCTGTAGCGTGCGAACCGGCGCGTGCCTGCGTTTACGGGGTTTTCGTCGAACCCCACCAACTGGTAGCGGAACTGGGTCATTTTTGGAGAGTGGTAAAAGAAGGCGGTGTAATCAAACTCGAAATCCCTGCTGCCCGGCGGCAGGACAGCCCCTTTCGCCTGGCTGGTCTGGCCTGTATTCCACTTGAGCGATTCCACTACCACAACGGGCGGTTTCATATACCGCTTTACCTTGCTGGGCTCAACGATGACAATGCCTCTTAAGGTGGGATACCAGAGCTGGCCGTTCTTGAGTTTGAGCGCCGAACTGGGTCCGGTGTAGTTGCACTCGGCGCTTTTCATGCCGTCCGCCTGGCCA
>JBNKOV010000191.1:0-8451 GCA_050294955.1 Holophagae bacterium | reverse complement strand
CTTTATGGCCCGAATAAGAGATCCCTTTCTAAAAAGGGGCCACATGTCTTGATTTTCTGATTCCTGCATGAGGAGGTTGCCATTTAAAAGAACGAGCCGGTTGGCGCCTTCTGGCGTTTTAGTGGCTCTTAACGTGAGGATCTTTGGGATAGGCAACCTTAAACAAATAGAGAAGATTGGCCATGATCCATTGTTAGTAATCGTTCTTACTTAAACGGGAAAAGGCGTCGCTAATGCGACGCCTCTTTTCTCTCAACTTTCAAAAGGTGTTAACGGGAAGGCGCGGCATGAGCCGATCAATCTCTTCCCCAACGGACCTTAGTATACGGTGTTGATGGTTACATCGGTTCCAACGACACTGTAAGAACTGCCGCCGTTGCCGCGCGCCTGATGCTGAATCGTGCATTTTACAGTAACGTAGGTGGTTTCCAAAGAGTAGTTTCCAACGGAACGGTGCAACTGGACGGTGGCGTAGCCCCACTCGTAGGTGCCGGTGGGTTCGACCAGGTAACGGTGTGCATTGGATGTTACGCTGTCCAAGGTGTAGCCCTGGTTAAGGTACTGGTTTACGGTGTTGCAGTTGGTGGCGGCCTGATCTGCGCTGCTGAAGCTGCGACCCGCGATTACAGTGATGGAAACCAATGCCAAAATTCCTAATACTTTGTATGCTCTTTTCATGTGTTCAACTCCTCGAACTCTAATTTTTCAACCCGGCATTTGTAAAAGCATCTCCTGTGCCAAGATGTGATGAAAAATTATAAGTAATTGGAATAGAATAGATTGTCACAAAGGTTGGTGAGTCTGGCATGGCGCCAATTTGGAATGGAGTTGAGATTTCCTCGGAACGAAACTGGTGGAAAACTCTACTTCATTGACCTGGCGCCAATTTAGGCTTCTGAGATTTTTAAATCAATTCTCCAGAGGTGTTGTGTTGGTAAATTTGAACCCTGCTTTTTCGAGAAACAGGGAGCCGCCATCGGGTTCTTTCCGCAAGTAGTACAGGCCGTCGTTGGATATGAAATCGGGGACCTGATTGATCTCGCCCGTTCCCAGCAGTCTGCCCGATGTGTTGTAAACATGAAGCTTATGGGGTTTTCCCAAATCCGGTGAGCCGCCAATTACCCAAATACGGTCCATGTTGTCAACATGCACCTTCATGATAAAGGGCCAGCCGTCGGGTTTAACAAGGCCATTTCTCAAATTAGTGTGGAAGCTGGATGGCAAATGCCAGATGCCGTCTTCTATTTGGGTGTCCGTTACGGGGTACTTGGGCAGTTGAGGCTTGATGGGTTTTTCCAATTGCCTGCCGTCGAAATCCAGAATTTGGATCCGTCTTTGATCTCCATATGCTACGGCCAGGAAATTACTTCCCAATCCAAACCAGAGTTGAGGATCCCATCGGAACAACACGTTAATGGGGTGATCGGCGGTTCCACCATTGCTGAATTTGCGCGGAGGTGGTTTATACTGCCAAACAGGTTCATGCTTTCCTGTTTTTAGGTCATAGCGAAGTAAAGCGGGATCACCCGCCATGCCTCCGGAATGTCGCGTGAAAAATGCTGTTTTTTCATCCTTGCATTTGGGTGAGAAAAAACGGATTCCCTTGAATGGAATTTCTCTGATAAATTGCCCGTCCGCATTCCAATAAGAAAAGCGACTGTTGTTAAAGTCGATAATGAAAAAAGCCTGGTCTGCCTTGCTCCAGGTAATTTCTACTGGACCTTCCAGCTCTCCCGGTCCCTGGCCTTTCTTATCAAGCTTCATCTTCAATTTGCCTGTTGCATCCAGATAGACCACCTGGGCGGCGTCCCGATCAATAAGGGCCACAACGCCGTTGTCCGCAACGGCAAGCGCTCTGGAACGGTAGACCTCCATGTCGGTCAGGTTACTGCTCCATTCCAATTTCAAATCCAGATGCGCGAGCAAGAACACCATCAATACCATTGCATTTCTCCGATTTTGTATTTAATCTTATAAGGAAGAGACCCATCCCACTGAAAAGGACGAATAATGACTATCTTCCATATTACCACATCAACCGCCTGGAAAAGGGCTTTGGAACTGGGCGTTTACGAAGCAGTTTCCCTGGCTGAGGAAGGGTTCATTCATTGTTCTTCGAAAAATCAGGTGAAACGGTCCGCTGTTAATTACTTTAAAGGTCGCAAGAATCTGGTTCTTCTTGAGATTGAGGAATCGGGCCTCACTTCAAAACTGGTGCTGGAGAACACCACGGGAGGCGACGAACTCTTCCCTCATGTATATGGTCCGCTTAATTTGGACGCGGTCATTCGCATCGAACCATTTGATATGGAGACTTTGGAATAAAAATAATCACTTATGTTATCGCCGTGCTGATTTTTCTCATCTCATCCCCGCATCTGTGTTAGATTAACATGAAGAAAAGAGATGGCTTTGGAGGTCTCAGTCATGAAGATTTGTCCCGAATGCTTAACCCCCCTTGAACACAAAAAGCATCAAATATTTCACTGCTGGGTGTGTCCCGAAGGACACGGCACGCTTTACCCTTCGGGTGAGTTGGAGAAAATTGTACGCGCACTTTCGGGTCTGGGCGATTTGGAAGTGAAGATTTGGAACGATGATGAGCGTTATACGGTCTCTCCTTCGTCGCTCAGGGCGCCGGAAAGCGGCGAGTTTCTTCATGAAATTCGGGATAGAGATTATCCAACAATCATTGTTTACGGCGATCCCGACACCCATTCTCTGTGGCTTCACACTGGGGAAGAGGAAAAGCTGGAAGAGCTGATTGACAGGGAAGCGAGCTTGGATTCGGTTTCCTCGTATTTGGTTTTGGCGGCGGAGGAGTCGGCAAAAATATTTGACGACAGTCAGCCCATTTCGAAGGTTGCGGGCCATGCGGTTGCGGCGCTGAAGCTTCTGGGCGAGAGAATTCTTAAAGCCATGCCCCATATAACGTTATGACCCACGGCGGCGCTCTTCTCAGAGCCCATGTCGCTGTGTTTTTTATGGGGATTGCCGCTGTCCTTGCGGAGGCTTCCGGGTTCGAAGCCTGGAGGACTACCTCGTATCGAGTAACCTTTGGCGGTTTGATGTTATTGGGTCTTCTGCTGTTCCGAGAGCGTAAAAGACCCAATCTCAAAAAGTGCGCCTTGTTTCTTGCCATGGGCCTTTTGCTGAGCGTTCATTGGTTTGCTTTTTTTCGATCTATCGAGCTGCTGGGAGTAATGTTGGGCAGCGCCATGCTGGGTTTTGAGCCAGTGGTGATTGCCCTGGCTGCCCGAATTTTATTAAAAGAGCGGGTCAATAGACGGACGAAAATTGCCATGGGCGTGTCTCTGCTGGGGTTTGTGGCTCTGGGTTTTGGCAGTGAAGACGCGGGGCAGGAAGTGGTTTTTGGCGTAGCCTGGTCCATTTTCGCTTTTGTGCTTTTTGCTGTGCTTGTAGCAGTTAACCGAAGTTGGGTTAAGGACTCCACCTCTGGCGGCTCGTCCTTGCTATTGACTACGCTTGAAATGTTGGGGGCCATTCCTCTTTCTGTCGCAATGACAGACGGCGATTGGCTGCCCGCTACGTCTGAATCCTGGATTTTTGCGCTCACTCTTGGATTGCTTTGCACTGGATTGGCCTATGCATTTTACAATGCTTCCATGAAAGTGTTGTCTGCGCCTGTCGTTGGCCTACTGCTCTCAATGGAAGTGGTTTACGGGCTATTGGGGGGACGTTTGATAGGAGATACGCTTACGCCGCTTCAGTGGCTGGCTACTCTGCTGATTTCAAATATTTTACTGCTGGATCTCTGGGCTTGGACGAAGGCCAGGAAAAAGGGGCATCAATCCCGAACGAAAACACCGGTCAAGTAACGATTCGCAAGGCCATAACGGCAGATAGACATAATCCGCGTTCCCAAGGCCCATGGCTTTTTCAGGTAATATCGAATCACATTGTTTTTAGCGCTTTGGGTTCTTGTGGGTCCAGTTTCTTTGTTTGTTGAGAACAGACCGCCCAAAGCCCATTTCTGAATTTGCTCAAAGGCAGCGTCTTGTCGGAACCCTACCTCTCTCATCATCTTCTTGAATGAAGATCGGGTGAAGTCGTGTAAATGGTGAGGGTTTCCATCTACTGTGGGGGTTGTCGGCACAGACGCAATGACGATGCCGTCTGGCTTCAGCAGGCTGGGAAAACGTTTTACAAAATTCCAGGGATCTACAAGGTGCTCGATGGTTTCCAGGCTGATAATAACGTCGAAGCCCTCCGGATCTTTGAAGGTCATTGCGTCATGGCGAAGATAATTCAGGTTGTCTGCCTTGTAATGGGCCTGGCCATAGTCAATGGCGTCCTGGTCAACATCTACGCCAGTGCATTGAAGGTCGGGCCGGTTCTCTGCAAGGTAGGCTGTTCCGTATCCACAACCACAGGCCATGTCCAGAATCCTTTTGCCTTTAAGATGTTGAACGGCAAATTGGTAACGCTCCATATGCAATTCAAGCACTTTTTGGTCAGATACCTGGCCTGAAGCCAGGGCCTCTGGATAAATGCGTTCCAATGAATAGGGTTGAGTCATAAAAAAATCCGCCTCCTGGCCAGAATGCTGTATTATCCCCGGCCAAGGCTCGGTCGTCAAGCTACTTGTCGATTCCAGCGGATTCCAAAAGGTCGATATATGCCTTGTCTATTAAATGCTGGTCTTCAATCTCCAGTTGGAGCATGAGATGTCTCGCGATGCGCTCGCCTTCTTCCGCGGTCTGGTCTTCGCGCATAACCACTTCCAATTCCATAAATTGGCCCAAGTTCTCCACTTCGTCGAGGTGTATGCGGGTCTGGCCTACAAAAAGGAGCGAGCGCTTTTTTCGAACCACCCCTCTCAAGCCAAGCGCGCTTTGAAGGGTCTTTTTGAGCAAGTTGGGAGTGTCTGTTGGGCAAATGCGGTATTGGGAGGATTTGGGGCCTTTTTTATCGCTGCGTTCATAGGCGATCAGCTCACCATGGGCGGGGTTGAATATGCGCAGTTTCAACCTGTCGGATCTGGTCATGAAGAATATGTCTTCCTGATGAAGAATCTGAAGCGGCCTGTCCGAAAGTTCTTGGGCTATCTTAAACTGCTTGTTGAAGTTGGAGGCGTGGGCCTTGATTTCTATGTTCCGGGGCATTGCAGGTCTCTGTGAAGAAGGCCCCGAGGTTGCCCGGGGACTGTGTCTTATTTTCTACCGA
The DNA here is from genome assembly GCA_050294955.1 of Holophagae bacterium. GTDB lineage: Bacteria > Acidobacteriota > Holophagae > Acanthopleuribacterales > Acanthopleuribacteraceae > JBNKOV01. The sequence goes on along the minus strand of JBNKOV010000191.1, from coordinate 3,264 downwards.
AGTCTGACGGGATCTGACCCCAGTTTTTGGTGTCCCATTTCTTGAGCTCCAGTTGGGGATTCTCCTCCAACATTTTTCTGATGGAGAGAATCATGTCCATGATAGCCTCTTTTTCTCGAACGTTTTCGCCCAATTTGGCTTTGCGAATCCAGATCATGGCGATGGTGGAGTCTGTCCAAAGCACCGTCTCATTCATTTTCAGGGCTTGCTTTATCATGGCTCCGATGCCCGCAAGCTCGGCGTAGTTGTTGGTATGAACGCCGAGGTGCTTATGCACCAGGACCTTGCCGCTCAGGTCGGTTACCTGGTATTCGCAAGGGCCTGGATTGCCATGGGTTCCGCAATCGGAAGTGAGGCCTGCGGTAGGGTAGGGTTCTGGAGGCGTTTTGGTTTTTGACGCGGCCTTTTTCTTGCTGGGGTCCCAGCCTCTCGCTTTTGCGGCTGCGAACTTCTTCTTACCAGCCTGAAGTCGTTGAATTGCTTCATCTTTGGTAAAGCCTCCCGCGTAGGCATAGGATTGGCCTTGTACTTTTTTCTGGCACTCCGGCCAGGAATTGAAGGTGATGAAATTGTCTGGAGCCGTTTCCACTACATAGATCTTCTTCTTGCTACTCGCCATGCGTGGTGAACTCCAGGGGTTTACCGTTGACAATGGTTAAGGATCCGTTGTCGCTGTCTCTGTCAATGAGAACAGCATTAAAGAATTCGCCAGACACCTCTATGCTGTCCAAATCGCCCAAGAAGGAGAGTTGCAGGGATTGGAGCGCGTTCAGGTTGTGGATCTGAGTATCGGAATTATTTCCGGTCCGGGTGGTAACGGTGATGTTGCCTGCCATGACCGTTTTGAAAATCTCCAACTTGCCTGCTGGCTTGGTGAATACTACCCGATTGGCCAGACCATTAACAGCTCCGCCATCCAGCTCCGTGTTGCTCAGGTCGCCGCCAAGCTCAAAAACTCTAAGGGGTTGAGAGATGCCAAAGGTGCGCTCCTGGTCATCCATCGTGACCTGAACCATTTGAACGTCTTCGCCATTTGCCAGGTTGATTCGGGTTGCCGCGTTCGAGGGGAATTTGAAGCTGCCCGCCACGTTCAGGCCCAGGAGCTTTTGGCGAGGGCTCATGGTAATGTCTGTTTCTCCAAGAACATCACCAGCCAGATTGAGGGCGCGCACGTTTAAAGAAACAAACTGGTCTGAGGGGTTCAACAGGGTGAAGCCCGCCCATTCCGAATCGGTGAGGGAAACTCGAATGGGGTAGTGGGTGCGGTTCTGATCTGGGGTCGCCATGATTCCCGCAGTCGCCACCTCGCCATTCTCAGAGGCCTGGTAGCCAAAGAGTTGGAAGCCAGCCAGTTCGTTTGAGCCCGTGAACTTTACATAGGATACTTTTTCTGCTGATGCGGAATCGTCGAAAATGCCCTCCGCGCCCCCTGGCCCAGGCGCCAGGAAAGTAACCCATTTTTGGAAGGGCTCAAGGGATGTAGGGGCTGATGGGGCGAGCAGATGGTTCAAGTTATTGCCGGCCTCGCCAATGAGATCAATGGTCAGAGAAGATGTCGTATCACCGGGATTCACCAAAACGGCTCCCGACCAGAACTTGGTGCGGTTTGCGGGAACGTGAGGCAGGATAATTTCGGTTCCAGTTTCGGTTTCCGAGAAAAGGGGAATACCCGCTTTTTCAGTACCCTGAACCTCGCCGAGGTCTCTGCGAAAGAAGCTGGTTCCGGCCAGTGGAAGGTCACTGTCAAAGCGGACCCATCGCTGATTCGAACCGTCGGGCTGGAAGGTGAAGGTCTCATTTGCCGCCAGAGTAAAGTTTTGAGGCGTTCCGGCCTGATAGGTAGAAAGGCCGATGCCCGTAACGTCGCTTTCATAAATTGTGGCCGTTACATTTACGGTGGACTGATTGGGGTTGTTCAGCTCAATTTCGTTCGTCCAGGCCCCGCTGTCTCCGCTAGGGGGGACATGGGTGGAGAAGTAGGTGTAGTTGTCCAGGTGAGGCAGGATATTGTGTCTTGCAAAAGCCTCCTGGAACACCTGAGCATGAGGACCGTTGGGGTGCAGCATGCGAGCCACGTCAACGGTGGACTGGGCCAGAATTGGCATGGTTATGTTGATTGCGCTCAGACCTCGATGGCCCTCTACAACGATCCGATCAGACTCAGATACGGGGATCCCCCGCTTGAACAAGGTCATCATAGCCTGGAAAATAGGCGTGCCCCATAGTTCATCGGAAACAAAGCCGTTCCGGTTTTCATGATCGCCATACCAATCGTTGGGGTCATATTCCGCCCCTATGACATCCATGTTTCTGCCATCCCAGCCTACCTGGTTATCCTCACAAAAATCGAATAGACTGTCTCCAAACCAATGGCCATCCCAGGTGTAAATCCACTCGGGATGAAAATTAAGGCCATTAGGCGTTTTTATACTGTAACTGGCGCCCCAATAATCGCCGAAACCCTCTCCGATTGCGCCTGAATCATCGCCAAAATTGCGTTGGGACCAGGCATTGTCAAAGACATCTTGAATGGCATGACCGTATTCATGGTGTATGACATCGGCGTCTTCGTTGTCATCAACACAACCGTGACCAAAAGCCAGGATGTTGCTGAATCCACTGAAGAAAGAATTGTCACCACCGCCAAATCCGTCGGAATCGACTCTAATTGGCAATTCCTGCAAACCGGTTTCCCCAGTAAAGCCTAGTGATTGTAGATAACGCTGGCCAGTATCAATATGGTAATAGGTCATGGCGTCATTAAATTTATTGTCTCCACGGAGCGCATCCCAAAATCCATCCGGGTCAGTGGACACTGGGGTACGGGGCGTTGTGTCTTCTTGGGCGGAGAAATTTGGCGCAATATCTTCAATAATGCACCATGGTCCGATCAATTCATATTCACCCAAAGTCTCGTTAAAGGTGATGTCTCGAAGAGGCCGTTCCAAGTAGGCGTCGGCAAAGGCTTCAGCAGGACTGATATCCTGCAACTCCTCTACTCCCAGTGTGGTCTTTGGGTCGGGATCAAAAACCAGAGCGCGCCCATCGAACCTTTTTTTAGGTTTGGCAAGCCTTTCCTGATCCCTCTTCATGCGATTGCGAATTCTATTTTCCGCCAATGAACGATCAGCAATATCGCCGCTATAGTCTCGGTAATCCGGCGCGTCTTTTCTGGAGTGATTGATGCGGGTGTCGCGAGCGCTCAAAACTTCGCCGTCAATGGCGTCAATAGCAAGCGACCATGATCCTTCGGGGGCGTTTGTC
>JBNKOV010000190.1:0-8460 GCA_050294955.1 Holophagae bacterium | reverse complement strand
CATTTACAAGATGGTTCACTTTTTCAAGCGCCGCCTCATTAATTAAGGGACCAATAGTTGTCCCCTCTTCATTGCCTGGGCCAACCTTCAAACTGGCGACTGCTTTGCTCAATTTCTTGCTAAAAGCCTCGTAAATGGAATCTTGAACAAGGATTCTGTTGGCGCAAACGCAAGTTTGACCAGCATTTCGATATTTGCAAATCATGGCCCCTTTAACAGCCTCATCCAGGTCGGCGTCCTCAAACACGATAAATGGCGCATTACCGCCCAGCTCCAATGAAACCTTCTTCACCGTACTAGCGCATTGCGCCATTAGCAGCTTCCCTACTTCAGTCGAGCCCGTAAAAGAGAGTTTTTTTACCTTTGGATTTTCTGTCAGTTCCTGACCCACAACCTGAGGATTATTGGTGGTCACAACATTGAACACACCTTTGGGGAACCCTGCTCTATGAGCTAATTCAGCAAGCGCCAGGGCCGAAAGCGGTGTTTCTTCGGATGGTTTTACAACCACAGGGCAGCCAGCAGCAAGGGCCGGAGCAATTTTCCTAGTGATCATGGCGCTGGGGAAATTCCACGGTGTTATGGCGGCAACAACGCCTATGGGTTGCTTAAGGACCAAGATCCTCTTATCATGCCCATGAGGCGGCACAATGTCCCCATAAACCCGTTTCCCTTCTTCAGCGAACCACTCAATAAAGGACGCGCCATACCGTATTTCGGCACGAGACTCAGCAAGAGGTTTGCCTTGCTCAAAAGTCAGAATATTGGCGAGATCTTCCAAATTTTCTAAAATGAGCCGATGCCATGACATCAGTAGGGAACTACGTTCTTTAGCTGTCTTGGTTTTCCAGGAAGCCAGGGCGGAATTTGCGGCGTTAATTGCCTGCTCAGTCTCTTTTCGACCCAAGTCGGGAACACGAGCAATGGGAGTATTTTCCGCAGGATTGCAAACCTCATATAGATCCCCGGAAACCCATTGACCGTCAATATAGGCGCATTCCTTAAGAAGAGCCTCATCATCCAACAAAATCACAGCACAACTCCAAGGACAGACTAACCCTTATCATACCACCATCTGGGGTATTTTGTGGGTCTCCTTTTCATCATTAGCTTCTTTCGGATCTTTTTCAGGAATATGGCTCATTGCGTGTTCGGTCATAGCCATGATAGTCAATGAGGGATTTACCCCTAGATTGCCAGGCACCATAGACCCATCGCAAATATACATGTTCTCATAACCATGCACCCGGTTATATGGGTCAATAACTCCCTCCTCATGGGTTTCTCCCATTGGAGCGCCACCTAAAATGTGTGCAGTCACTGGGGCGTTAAGCATCACCTCATTAATGGAACTTTGAGGCATTCCGTTGGTTTTTTCAGCGAATCGTCTAGTCACCTGGTTGGCCACGGGAATATAGGTGGGGATTTCTTTGCCCTTCTCCATTTGAGTGGTCATCCATTTAAATGGGCCGAACTTCTTGGGCTTGAGTTTTATGTAATTTTCCAAAGTCTGCATCGCGAGAAGGATGCTAGTTCGCTCCGCCCACCTGAACGGCCATTTCAAGCGAACAAAATCCACAGGATGCCTGAAAAAATTTCCCATAAAATTGGCCAGCCGCTTCAATCGCCCACCACCGTCAGTCAGGTAGACTGCAAGTAGGCTGATTAACCCGGACCCCTTGGGATAACGCACCACTTCCATATGGGTTTTTTCATCCACATAAACCGAGGCGGAAATAGCCACTCCTTTGCTGTAATCCTCTTTAAAGTTTTTGGCTGTGACACCGAGAATTGACTCACTATTGGTGCAAACCCGGCTGCCCAAGCGGTCAGAGAGATTGGCTAAGGAACCGCTTTCCTTACAGTTGTGGAGCAGGTTCATGGTTCCCAGTACTCCAGCTGAAAATATTACCCCTCTTGATTTTAGCGCTTGCCTGTCTTTGCGAAACCAGGCGCCGGCCTTTTCGCTGATGACCTCATACCCGCCGCCCTCTAGGGGTCGCACATCGACCACTTTTCGCTGTGGAATAACGGTTGCTCCCTGCTTTTCAGCAAAGTAAAGGTAATTTCGGTCCAGAGTATTTTTGGCGCCAACTCTACAGCCCACCATGCATCCACCGCATAAGGTGCAGCCCGTTCTTTCCGGTCCATTGCCGTCAAAATAGGGATCTTTCGCATTTTCACCGGGTTGGCCAAAATAAACCGCAACTGGCGTTGGTCTATAAGTGTGCTCGCGCCCCAACTCCTTCGCACAATCCTTCAGAACCCTGTCTCCAGGTCCTTCAAATGGGCTGTCCACAACGCCCATCATTTTTCGAGCGGTTGCGTAATGGGGTTTCAAGGCTTTTTCCCAGTCCAGTAATTTTGCCCAATCTCCCTGCTTATAAAACCGTTCAGGCGCCTCGTATAGTGTGTTTGCATACACCAGACTGCCGCCGCCAACGCCTGCGCCTGAAAGGATCATTACATGAGGAAACAGGGTGTATCGCATGATGCCACGAAACCCCAATTTGGGAGCGAAGACAAATTTTTTAAGGTTCCAGTTCGTCTTGGGGAAATCTTCTTTCTTAAACCGGTTTCCTATCTCCAAAACAGCAACCCTGTAGCCCTTTTCAGACAATCGCATGGCGGAAACCGATCCGCCAAACCCGGACCCGATGATGATGTAATCATAGTCGTATTTCACGATTTGCCTCCCCAAAATGTCCCCTAGACTAAGATAGCGGATTTCACAAAAGTCTTCCAGCAAAAAATGAATACACATTCATGTTTACGAATTATGAGGCCAAGGAGTTATCATAAAATGCCAAAACTGGCTCAAAATGATTGCAAAATATCGATTACATCGTCATCTTCCTCGATTTTAAGCCTTTTTGCAGCAATGAGACGAGCTTTTCGGGATCCATTGACCTCTAATGCAGCGGCAGCACACAATCGAAGTTCCAAGGACTCCTCATTTAACAACCTCTCTAGTTGATGGAGCAGCCTGTTGTCTGGAAAGAACCGGGCTGTATCAGCGCACCAAAGCCTAACTGAAAAATGCTCGCTTCTTAGAGCCTTCAATAAATGGGGAACCACCTCTTCATGGGAATATCGGGCCAAAGTTGCTTGGACGCTCTCACAAATTTCGAAGTTTGTCCAATCGCCAAAGCTATTTAGAAAAAGCGGGATGCATTCTTCAGTAGGATTTTCATAAAAATACAGGGTCGCTTTTTTAAAAAGGGTCCATTGTTGGGGCGTGGGGTGATCCGGCATGGGTTGATGATCCCTTAAAAATTTCAGCATTTCTTCCAGCATAAATTGCCTCCTTGACAACTGGCCACCCATGGACAGGAGGATCATCATATCACAAAACAACCATTTTTGTTGTACAAAAACAACCAAAGCGACTCAAAAGTTGTCCAAACCTTGTTTCAGGCTGTAAGCAACTGCCTTATAGGTGTTTTATTTTTAGATGGAGCCTGAGGCTAAAGAACTGGTTGTTTGCATTTTCCGACACATTCTATTAGAGTTGAACACAATTCCACTTTCGGAAGGTTTAGGAGGCGCGTCATGCGGGGAGCCGGAGGAACTCAGGGAGGGATAGGACAATTTTTTATCGGCCTGGTAATGATCATCGCAGGCGGATACCTTTTCCTAAACTCCATACATGTAGGTAATCGTGGATTTGGCACTTTTTATTACGGCGGATATGGATTGCCGTCCGGGCTCATTTTTGTACCTTTCATGTTTGGCGTGGGCATGATCTTCTACAATTCCAAGAATAAACTGGGCTGGCTATTGATGGCAGTTTCCGCTGTTATGCTCGTTTTCGGGGTCATTGGAAACATCACCTTGCGATGGCAAAACATGACAGCCTTCAGCCTGATAGTCATTCTTGTTTTGTTAATTGGAGGGATAGGACTATTTTTGAGATCTTTAAAAGGCTATGATTGAACAGCCCCCCGTCTGTCGGAACGGTCTGAAGCCAGCAGACCTCCATAACTTTGGCGCCGACAATTCGTAAAATTAACCAGGGTTCTGGGATTTCTGGGAGGATCCGCTTGGCAAGACAAAAATCATCATGTTTCAAAAAATTATTGATGGGGTGCGGCTGTTTCACGGGCCTATTTATTCTTTTTGGCGCAGGCGTGGCCGTACTTGTCAAAGTAAATCGACCGTTGCCAGCAGAGTATGACGATGTCTCCTTAGAGCAGGTTTTAGGAAATCTGGAGGATACCGGGCTCAATATTCCAGGAGAAGATCCAAAGCAAGCCAAACCCATCTGTCTCCGAATTGATGTGGGAAAAACAGGTCTGACGTTGGTCCCAGACAGCGCAGACAGCACCGTTAGAGTTTCAGGCAGCTACGACAAGGCCAACTTTGAGTTAATCACCGAAGTCAACGAAGGTGCGGATTGCACGGAATACGCAATCAGGCTAAAGGATAAAAACATGTTCTTTGCCAATAATGACGGAAGAATGAACCAACTGGTTCTCCATCTGCCACGCAACCAACCCATTGATCTTGACCTGGAATTGTCGATGGGAAGCCTTGATATGGATCTTACGGGTGTTCCCATCAAAAGCCTGGTCCTGGACACCAGCATGTCGAACCAGGAAATTAGAATGGCGACTGCCAACCCCATGACTATAGAGAAATTCGATATTCAATCGTCCATGGGCAGCTCTCGCATCGAGGACATTCAAAACTTTCGTTTTCAAAATGGCTTTATCAAGACAACGATGGGCGAGATGAAAATTTTCAATAGCGGTCCTCTTGAATTTGACACCTCCCTCAGCCTGGATATGACCATGGGTGAAATTTTCTTCCAAGCTCCTGAGGCCACCAGGGTAAAAAGTTCATTCGATTGCACTATGGGCGAATACCAGGGTCCAAGACAGGTTAAAGCCGATGAACAATCCCCGCTTCTCACGCTAAAAGGCGATTGTTCCATGGGCGCCATTCGGGTTGTAACTGGCAAACACAAACCGCTGTTTACCACCGTTATGTACCAAACTTGGCAGACATCCGGAGTAGAGGCGGCTATAGACCAGTATCAGCACGAATTAAAAGGCAATACGGAAAATTATAGTTTTGGCCCGCACAAGCTTAGGACCTTTGGCTACAAGTTGTTGGACTCCGGCCACCCGGAAGACGCCCTTAAAGTTTTTGAGCTTAATGCAGAGGAATATCCCGATTATCACAAGACCTATAGAGCCTTGGCGGCTGCAGAAAGAAAGCTTGGTAATTTAGAAAAAGCGCTTGAACATCTTGAAGAAGCCCTGGCTATTGACCCCGACTATCGCTCCGCCATAAAGATGAAACGAGAAATCTCTGAAGAATTAGGAATAAGTCGTGAGGGAGAATCAAACTAAGGTCGTTATTACTAATGTGGTCCGAAGGAGCAATGCCCAAGGCCACTTTTGCATCTTGCTGGTTCTGCATTCACTCTCTCCACTGATCCGGAATTCAGCGAGACTGCAATCCGAGGTTTCTAGACACAGGCGTCGCACTATGCGACGCCTGTTTTTTTATTTCCACCCAAAACGCCTGTCTTCTATTACGTTGTCATTAAGGAAGGCATAAATGAAGAAAACGGTGGTCATTGGGGTTATGGGACCTGGAGAAGCCTCGGTAAACGATGAAACTGCTGCATTCAAACTGGGAGAATGGATCGCACATCATGGCTGGATAACTTTAACTGGGGGACGCGCTTCAGGGGTTATGGACATGGCTTGCAAGGGTGCTCGGACCAAAAATGGGATAACCATTGGCATTCTTCCAGACAACAATCCTAAAGGAATGTCTCCCAACGTTCTTATCCCTATTTTCACGGACATGGGCAGCGCTCGCAACAATATCAATGTATTGACCAGTGATGTGGTTGTCGCCATTGCCTTTAAGCCCGGACCAGGCACAGTGTCAGAAATGGCCCTTGCACTTAAAGCTGACAAACCTTTGGTAATCCTAACGCCAGACACCCGATTAAGCGGACTATTCAAACAAATGGCGCCGAATCAATCCCGGATTGCCAGGAGTCTGGAAGAGGCAATGGAATTAACTCAACAAATCGTTGCGAACATACTCAAAGACAAAGACTTTCATCCCATTAACTCAATTTGATGGAGGCTGTCTACACCAAGAGAGACAGTAATTCACAGGCTCGATCCCATTTAATGAAAAAGCATTTAAACCCCTGAAATCAAGTTAGCTAGAAAGACTGTTTGATTCCGGCGCCGAATTTGCTCCAATTTTGGAAAGCGCCTCGCGCTAGGCCAATTCCAAAAGGAGATTTCATGAAGTTCCCCCTTCGTTGCCTGATTCTTTTATTTTACCTCCCATTTCAGGGATTCCCTTGCCCCCTGTCCATTGAACTCATGGTCAATAAAGAAACCAAACCGGCCTTGAGCGGGGAATTCAAAACCCAATCCCCTTTTGCGCCCAAACTGTCTCTGGAGGCCGCAACCGGAGACCCTTCATTCGATGAATCTTACCATCTGGGTCGCCGAGAGCCATAAGCAAAAGAACCCGCCTGCCAAATGGAGCAGACGGGTTTCAAAGAGTGGTTGCGTAAAACGGCTTATTTGTCGATGGCGATCGCTTTGATAATTTCGCGATGATAGACAAAGTGCCGGCCATTGCGGATATGAGGCAGGGCTCGAAGTCTCAAGCCAAACGCGCAGGTGCTTGTCAACCCAACAAGCAGTGAATTCCCTGAAACCGATTGGTTCACATTGCCAAGAGAGCCGGATGAGCTGCTGTCCTGATCCAGCAACAGATGACTATTGCTGACGCCCTTCACATAGTCCAGCCTCCACCAGTAGAGCCGTCCATTCTCTTGACTTGCCTCTACAATGAAATTTAGAGGAGGAACAGAACTGAAGGGAATCACGCCACAGGGATTGATGACTGCTGGAATATTCAAATCAATGTCAGGCGCCTTGTTGTCCAGCGTAAGAATGAGATCACAATGATCACCCATTGGGGGCAGGGTTGCAGGCGGGGCCACCGTCCCATTGAGGTAGTCGATTTGGGAAGAAGTGAGTTTTTGGCCCGATGCGTTAAAAACCTCCAAGCGCAATCGCCACTTCCCCGTATCCGGTTCAGAGCCAGCCGTGTTCCAGGCCCCAATTAAATCCGGGTTGTACCAGAGGTATTGATCGAAATTCCGAATCTCGTAGAGAGCGGGCACATTGTTAATGGTATGGGGTCCAAGGAAGTGCTGTTCGCTAAAATTGTCCGACTTCCTCACTCGCGTATCATTGAGCGGCGCATTGAGATAGCTAAAGGCGGTGCTCCCAACACGAGCTTTTGAAAGCCGGTAATAGTATTGTGGCGACCCATCGCTGATGTTTTCGCCAAATTGCCCGTACAGCAGCAAACCAGCCCCGTAAGCCACGTTGGTAAGCGAACCCGAATTGTAGAGCCCAGTAGTCTGATTAATGCGATAGACCTCATCATCGCCTACCCGACTGAAGAAGACCTGGGCGCCAGCCGGTCGATCCTGATCATCCCCGCTGCCGCACTGAACATTGTCATTTTCCAGGTACAGATCAATATGGGTGGAATTCACGTTCCATCGCGTACTGGAGTAGGGATCCATGTAGATAACTGTTTCCACTCCGTCAATGATCTGGGTAACCCGGATGATGATGTCCGGTTTCGCGTCGTACCGCAGCCTTCCGTTGCGGAAGTAGAAAGGCCACCATTTGAAACAGACATTAAAGAACCCATTCTGGTCCGTGGAGGCTTCCTTCAACTTCTGCTTGCTGTAGAAGCAGGCGGGATAGATTTCCCATGGAGGCAGAAGCGAGGTGAGTGTAAGCCGATCCGTTTCCGGGGCTTCAGATTTTTTTAATGCCCTCACCGTTTCTCCAAGGGAGCCTACTTGTAACTTACCGCTATGGGTGAGCTCCATGTCCGCCACAGCAAGGGTTTCAGTCGCTTTTGGTATCGAGCCTTTGATCAGGTTGGAAATATCCGCTGAATACCGTCCCGCCAATTGGTTCTTATACTTATCTAAAAAGGGATAAATGCAGGCCTCTCGATCCACATCAAATATCTCTACCTTCACAAATGGCACCGGACAGACTTCTCCATCGTGAACCTTGCGGACATGCCCGGAAACGCAAACCTGGATGGGCAGCCAGGGTTTCCAAACCAACTTGGTAATGGTGGGATTGGCCTGGATGTGAAAGTGACCGCCCCGGTCTGCCTTCCAATCCTGAGCTGAGTAGCGTTGAATAAAAGCGGGGGATTTTCGCAGTCGTTGTGGGTCGCCCGCAGGACCTACTACAAGACCTATATCCATTGGTTCTTTCAAGGACAGATCTAAACCGGCGCACCCTTCTTCATCCAAACCGACGTTTCCAAGGAATTGGCCCCGAGAATCGAACGCAGCCACCATGAGTGGCGCATCGGGCGGGAATTGTTCCCTGGATTCAAGATTAATATTCGTTTGAACGCTAAAAGTTCGTT
>JBNKOV010000189.1:0-8507 GCA_050294955.1 Holophagae bacterium | reverse complement strand
CTTTATCGCAATTCGTTTTCTGCTTCATATAGCAGAAAGCAGTATAGGAATAAACATTGGGGTTGGCCTTCTCCCCTTTATCAATAGCTTTCTTAAAGCTAGTAATGGCAGGAGTGTATTGTTTGGCGGCCATCTGACAACTACCCAGAGAAAAATAGGCCATGCCATCATTGGGTTGCTTTTGGACCAGGGATTGGAAAACAGCAATCGCCTGTTTGTACTCCTTGGCGCCTTGAAGCGCCAGTCCCTTGCGATTGAACATTTTGGTGTCATCGGGCCAATGATTCAAATAACGATCGATATAGCCCACTGTTTCCATGTAACGGGCGGGCTTTCGCTTCTCAGGAGACTGGTTTACGATATCCAGAGAAAGGTTAATCAGAAAAGTGTGAGCCCGCTTTTCCTTGGGGTTTTCTGCAATCACATCCTGAAAAGCCTGAATGCTCTTTTCAAGAGAAGAAACGCCCCCATTTAAATTGCCAATTTTGTATTGAGCAAAAGCCTTCTGAAAAAGAGCCTCTACTTCCATGTCTTTCCGGACATTGGCATCCTTATTTTTCAGAGCTTCCGAGAAACTGACAATGGACTTGCTGAAATAGGAATTGGCCTTGGTGTTGTTTTTTGCTTCTTCAGCCTCTTTTGCAAGCTGCATTTCACACTGGCCACGATTAATAAACACGTCAAATTTCTTGCTGGCCGGAACCAGAGGCGCGAGTTCAGTGTAGGCGTGAATAGCTTTTGCGTAGTCATCCATGGCCATGTAGGTATTTGCGATGTCGTACTTTGTTGCCATGAGATCTTTAGAGCTTGGCTCTAAGGTCAAAGCATCATTGAAGTTTTCTAGCGCAGCCTTGTAGTTTTTCAGCTTCAGGTTACATTTTCCCTTGAGCATGACGGGAAAATACCAATCGGGATAAGAGGCAATGGCCTCATCCAGCATAATGACGGCATCTTTGTACTGGCCTTTCTTGTACATCTGATAGGCTTTCTTGTGCTCATCCTGGGCAAAGCCCCCATGAGCCAGGCAAAACGCCAAGAAAGTCAAAAGAAGCTTATATTTCATCTGGTTCCGTCCTTTTCCTCACGCGGAATCCCCAACATGGGCCAATCATTGTTCCTTGATGATTTTTTTCAATCCGGCAGTGAGTTCTTTTGTTTTTTCGGGGCCCTCCAAAATCTGGGCCGCTTTGACAATCTGGGTCGCAGTTTCAATAACTGCGGCGAGTCCTTTTCCCTGTTTGATGCTCTTCACCCCGGCAGCGCAGTGACGCTGCACGACAGGATGTGCAAGTTCACCCAACATTTGCTTGCTGTATTGATAGATTTTCTCAATTTTTTGAGAAAGCCATTCCATTTCCTCATCAGGGCTGCGTCTGGAAGACGCAGTCTGCTTCCCTTGAGCATCCAGGGGATTGGCATCCGGGCTCGTCTTGGGCGTTTCACGGAGAAGCACCAGGCCACTGGCTACAAGGCCATAAATCAACTTGGCCACGTCAATTCCAGCCAGGTTGGTAAGGCGAGCAATTTCCTTAATGCTGTTAACACCATTAATCTTGGAGAGAACATGCCATTCTTGGGTATTGAAGCTGACTTTTTTATGCCCCAGAGATTCCAGTTCGGGGATCAAGTCCAGAGAAGGCACTTTCTTTTTAAGAACCCGCCATTCATCAAGTTTGCGGGCAATCTCCATGAGTATGTTGGTATTTCGCTTGGTAACACTTTGATTTGGCGAAGATTCGTCCAATTGGAAACGAAAATGCCCTCTGTCCCATATAGCCAGGGAATAGATCGCATCCTCTCCGGAAAGATCCCCATGCTGAGCATGGAAAATATTTCCATTTTTGAGGTAGATGCGACCTTCATCCTTACCTTGACTGAGAACAAAGCATCCCGTTTTCGACGAAACGCTCATCAGTTGGATAATATCCGGGAGTTTTACCTCTTCAAGTGAGCCTTGAAACATTTCGTCTCACACCGCCAAAAATCAGGATCCAATACATCATAGATGGTTACGCTGAGAACGCTTACTGAAGAACAAAATCGATCTTCAGGGTCATGCGAACATCAGCGGGATTGTTGTTAACCTTGCCGGGAAGGAACTGCCATTTTTTAAGCGCCTTGATGGCTTCATCTTCAAAGCCAAACTTGCCCTTGCCCAGTCCACGGAGAACTTTGACGTCGTCCACGGCGCCGTTTTTCCGAAGAATGGCTTCCAGAATAACGTAACCCTGCAGCTTGATCTTCACAGCGCGTTCCGGATACTTGGGAGAAACACGTTTGGTGAAAACAGGCGGCTCAACGCCGACTTGTCCAACACGAGCGATGGTGTCAACTTCCTGAACTGGAGGTCCATCAGGAATTCCGATTTCCCAATCATCGGTGGGCAGCACCTCGGGCTCGGGTGGAGGATCGGGCTCGACCACCGGTTCCGGCTCGTCAGGGGTCAAGTCGGGCATGGGCGTTTTCTTGGCCTTGCGCTCCTGAGTTTGAACCCGTTCCAGAGGTTGTTCCGGCGGCGGCTTGAGAACCTTCCGCTTTTGGGGTTGATGCTCTTCTGTTGACACATCGAACACCTTGCTGTCAAAACTGAAGCCGGGCGCCCAGATGAGGGCCAACATAAAATAAAGGGAAATGCATAGAGCAATTCGCATATGCTTGCCACTGCCAGCATCGGCAAAGGCCATTTCCATCACCGCAGAATGATCCTTGCCGTCGGCAAAGTCCATATCCACTTTCACAGGCTGTTGTGCCATGTCTTCCGCTCCTTGTGTTTACCTAAACTTAGAGATTCCGGTAGAGGCTTGTTTGGGTTTGTTGATCTCCCATATGGGAATCCGGATGGTTCAGGTTAGGAGAACCCTGCCGCCGAAAACCCGGGGGAACTCGGCTGGCGGGGACGAATAAGATTGAAATTATTGACCTGATTGATCATACCGGGCAGCTTCCGCCTTGGACGGAATGGTGATGCCTAGAGTCAGTTTCGATTCCTTTTCCACCATCTTCAGTTGGTCAAGGACACGAATCATGTCGCCATAACTGGCTTCCCTATTGGTATGCACAATAATCGGTTTCTTGGCGTTCACCTGAACTTTCTGGTAGACGTAATTGAAGATACGGTCTACCTGCTCGATAGGAAAACTCTGTTTATCCATTTCGAACTGACCATCGGGAAAGATTTTGATGTAAATCGATTCTTCCGGTTCAATGGCCTCGTCCAGATCTTCCTTTGGGGGAAGAATGTGCTCCATCCCTTTGTTGGCCGAGAAGACGGTTGTCAACATAAAGAAAACGATAAGCAGGAATGCAATGTCAGCCATGGAGGCTGTTGGAATTTCTGGTTCTTCTTTTTTTACTTTGAGTTTCATGGTCGCACCGTCCCGCTATTCTTTGGCTTGTTCAGTCAAAAATTTTAAGTTGGTGACACCGGCTTCTCTCAAATGTTCAAGCACATCATCGACAATTTGGTACTTCACGCCCAGGTCAGCTTTAATGACCACGGGCTGACTTGGACGCGCCTGCATCCAAGACGCCGCCAGCACCCCAATATCTTCCATGTTGACCAACTGAGAGTCTTCAACCCCATCAGAGGCTTTGATGGCCCCATCCTCACGGATCACCACAAATGCGGACTCCTTGACAACTTCCGTGCGAGTGGCACTATGACTTTCCGGCAACGCTACCGAGGTTTTGTCTACCTGGAAAACCGTAGAAATCATAAAGAAGACAATCAGCAGAAATGCGATATCCGCCATTGAAGCGGTAGGGATCACAGCCTCCAACGATTTAGTCTTTTTTATCTTCATGAGGAACCTCCGTTCTAGGGCTCGTTAGATGTCCCGCTCCATTTGCGAGAAGGACTCCATTAGAACCGCAGACGCTGATTCGATCTCACGAATAAAAGTGTTAACTTTTGTCGTAAAGAAGCTATAGGCAAGCAGCATGGGCACAGACACAATCAAGCCACCAGCAGTGGTAATCAATGCCTGAGAAATACCCTTTGCAACAAGTCCTGGGTCGTTCAGCTGGGACAGGGCTTTAAAGGACGCGATCATACCGGTAACAGTTCCAAGGAATCCGAGAATCGGCGCGAGGTTTGAGATGGTTGACAGAACAGGAAGACCACGTTCCAGACGAGCAATCTCGTGCATGGCCGCGTTTTCCATGGTTTTTTCGATTTCTTCCTTGGGGTCGCCGTATTTCATCAAGCCAGTTTTAAGAATCGACGCAATTGGACCCTTGAAGGTCTCACAGATCTTCACTGCTTCTTTCACGTTTTTGTTCCGCAAAGCAGCGCGTATTTTAGTCAGGAATTCAGCTGTATTGATTTTAGCCTTGGCTAAAGCGATGAATCGCTCGATGATATAGGCCAAACCAATCAGTAGCAGAACAACCAGAGGAATCATAATTCCCAGGCCGCCCTGAACAATCATATTGAGTATCGCTCCCACGAGTGGCTACCTCCCAAAAGTTTCGTTGGTACGTACATACAGAATAGAACATGTTACTAGGAACACGTATCGTCGTCAAGCGTTATCGGACAAAGATGTCGATAGCATTCGCAGGAGCATTCGCCCCCCGAAACCCACACTCCGACACAATCTACCCCTATTTTACATTCGTAGAGCTATTATAAATCAAGTCATTTTTTGAAAAATTACTTTTGGGTTTACAGGGCACTTACACACATTCTACCTCTATCTTTAACTGACCTGAAGTCCACCTGCGCTCGAACCGTCTTTCATCACCCGGATTGTCCGTTCATTAATGAGGCCTCTTAATCACCCGGAGACCTTGAAGAATGAGGCTTGGGTCTATCAAGTCCGACATATTGCAACCCCTCGCGCCATATAGAAAAACGGTGTCTAAACCCATGAAGAAAAACGACCAGAATCCATACTTTGCCTACCGGCCCTTATTACCTTGTCTTTACATAAACACTGGGCAAATCCAACAACCTTCCCACCAAAGCACCTTTCTACCTGCATGGCAGGTGTGAAAGTTCATTTTTTCTTAAGCATTTGCTTCGTCTACGGGCGGTTTTCCGGGTTTTGCAATGCTGAATGCTTCGTTAATCCGGAAGCTCAACCACTGTTTGGACCTGAAGAAAACAGTATAGACCACGGGAATTACCAATAGTGTGGACAAAGTAGCGCTTAAAAGACCGCCTACCGTTGAACGGGACAAACTGGAAAACATGTTCAGCGTTCCCTGAAGTCCCCTGTTCTCTAAATTGACCGCCACTTCCATGCCGATCAGGTTCAAGATGAAGGCTACAGGGGCCAGATTCACGAACCAGAAGACGAATTCCTCAAGCAGAGGCAACAGCCCAACGATGGTGGTTATGGCTGTGAGCAGAATGGGCCTGAGCCGATCTTTACATGCCTTAACAACAGCTTCGTTGAATGTGAGCCCTGTCTCCTCCGTCTTCCTAACTTCATCGTTAATATGGGAGACTAAAAGGATGGAGTTGTTCACCACAATTCCAGCGAGAATGATCAAGCCTATATAGGCTGTAGAATCAAAGCTTTTGCCATTTTGCCAATAAATCCAACTCACGCCGATAAAGGCGAGGGGAATCGTCAGGAAAATAACAAGGGGATCCACAAAACTCTCGTAGAGAGCGGCAATTATCATAAATACAACAAGAGTTGCAAGGCCCATCACAAAATAGAGATTGATCCTTTCATCTTCGGAAATATCTTCCGAGTAATCCAACTCGGCCTTGAAACCGGATGGCAGTTCAAGATTGGAAAAGATAGCTTCATTATAGGTTCGAGCCCGTTTTGGCGAGCCTTTATAGTCCCAACGGACATTCACCATGTACTGTTGATCTTTTCGGTCAATGCCTCCTGGCATTTTTCGCTCTACAATGGACACCATGTCCGCAAGGCGGATACGTTGATTTCCAGGCGTCCTGATGACAAGATCTTCCAGGGCTTTAATGTCGAAATCGTCGGCATCGGCAAACTTCACTTCCAATTTCATTTCTTCTTTATCGTATTTAATCAAATCGGTTGATTCCATCCGAAGATTTCGGAAGAGAAAACCCATGAGATATGAAATATCGATATCGTATTGCCGCATGGCCTCTCGATCCACCTCAAGCGCAGTTTCCGTCTGATCCGGAGTGCGGAAGGAACGCCTACTGGTCTCCAGCTTGGTGGTTTTCACCCTCCGACTTCTCTTAACCTGACGTTCAAGCTTCTCAGCGTAATCCATGAGGTCTTTGTAGTTGTAGCCCATGACCCTGATATTGGAGTTATAGCTTTCATAGCCGGTTGAGCCGGATGAATAATTGTCATCGCTGCTGATGCCAGCCACATAGAGACCCACTCCTGCAAATCCCTGGGCAATGGAAATCAATTTGGATTTGAGCGCCAGGGGGAAAGGAGACGCCAACATTTCCGAGTCAAAAGAGACCTCCATAATAGCCATGGTGTCGAAAACCCGAACAGAGACATCCCGATACCCTTTAACATCCATAAGGGGCTCTTCGAACTGGCGGATCACCTCATCGGCGGTATCCAATTCGGCGCCCTCTGGCATTCTGATAAAGGTAGTCACTCGATCATCTCGGTTAAAGAAGAAACTGAAACCGCCAGAATCGATTTCATCCTGGAATATCTTGACGAACATGAACAAGAAACTGGCGGTAATTAGGATCAGCAACATTTTGTGATGAAGAGTCCAAGAGACAACGCGGCCATAGTTTTCCGTAAGTCCATTTACCATCCAACCGAACAATCGGGCAACCACGTTTTTCTTTTTACCTGAATTACCCAAATTGCTGCCACGAATGAGAATGCTGAGCAAAGGCGTGAATGTAAATGAGACAAAAAGGGAAGCAGATAGAGAAAAGATAACAGAAAGCGCAAGAGGCCAATAAGTTACGGCAAGTCGGCCTTCTAGAAAGATCATCATTAAAAATGCGGCTACTGTAGTTAGCGTGGCCGCAATAATAGCCCAGACTATTTCCTTGACGCCCAAAATAGCGGACTCAGTTCGAGATCGCCCGAGTTCTCGATGCCTGAAGATGTTTTCTAAAACAACAATAGCGTTGTCCACCAACATGCCAAATCCAATGGCCAGACCACTGAGGGTAACAACGTTGAAAGTCACATCGAAATAGTACATGAAATTAACAGTAATCAGCACTGAGAAAAAGATGTTAAAGGTAATGACCACGGCAGCGCTAACGCTTTGAAGGAAAATGAGAAGCAGGATGATAATGAGGCCGATGCACCATGCCCCTCGGGTATAGATATTACTCAACTGCTCTTGCATCATCAGGCCTTCATCTAAATCCAGATCAAGGCGGAACATATTTGCCTCTCCCCCTGGAGGCAGTTTCTCATCGGGCAGAAAGTTTTTGGCGGTAGGCACCGGCATGTGCTCCAATGCGGCTATGGTGCTCTCGCGAACCTTTCTAGCGGTTTGAATAACTGAAGCGCCCACTTCCTTTTCTACAGTAATGTTCAGGGTCGGGTTGCCGTTTAAACGAGAAAGGCTGAAAGCCCGAGCGTGGCCCAACTCTACAGTTCCCACATCGCCAACAGTTACAATTTTGTCCTTGAACTTCACAAGCACCAGATCTTCAACGGTTTTAATATCTGGAATGGAATTGGTGATGGTTATCAGGTATTCTTGATTTTTAAATTTGGAGCGAGGTGTTTCATAAATCTTGGAGAGTTCCGCAATTTTGCTAGTGACCCGACTTGGAACCAGGCCATAAAGGTCCATGGCTCGTCTATCCAGTAAAACCTTAAGTGTTTTTTCTCGTTCACCTCGCACAATAACGTCGGCAACACCCTCAACTGACGAAATCTCGTCATAAATGTAATCATTGAACAACTCGGAGAGCCTTTGAAGGTCATAAGGGCCAGAAATATTAAAAGACATGAACTGATTTTGGTCCGTGTCATTCCGTTCCGTCATATTGATTACGGGTTGCTGCGCGCCAGATGGAAGATCTGTCCGAATTGAAGACAGGCGTTCGTTAAGATCCAAACGAGCAAATTCCATATCGGTATCCCGGTTAAGCTTCAGGATAACTGACGAGGACCCTCTGGTTGAAGAGCTGATTAACTCTTCCAAACCTTCAATCTGGGCTGCGGCTTCTTCTACAGGCGAAGTGAGAAAAACCTGAACCACCTCGGGCGAGGCATTAGGCCACGAAGTGCTTACCACCAATTGCGGCAGCTCCGTGTCCGGTTGGCCTTCCACGGAAAGATTCAAATAGGAAATGACCCCTAGAATGACAATACCCAGATAGAACATGCTAACGGCGACTGGCCGTGTGAGAAGCCACTTAATCATGGTGAATCCTCCACCGAATCCGACGATTCAGAAGTTGGTGACTGAGAAGCGTCAGGAGCCGCCGCTGCTCCCATATCCTTCTTACCAGCAAACATTTCGTAGAATATAGGAATGAAGATCAAAGTCAAGAGTGTTGCAAGAGATAATCCCCCAATCACCACCAACGCGAGAGGTTGTTGAATTTCTGCGCC
>JBNKOV010000188.1:0-8512 GCA_050294955.1 Holophagae bacterium | reverse complement strand
GAGGCCGTGCGCTTCGCCCATCGTCACCTGGTGATTCACCGCGACATCAAACCTGGCAATATCCTGGTGAACACTCATGGACGGGTCATCCTCCTGGATTTTGGCATCGCTCGGGTATTGGACCTGGAAGCCAAGGACGATCAAACAGCCGTGCGGCGCCTCACGCCCCGCTATGCGAGCCCGGAACAATTGCGAGGGGAACCCTTGACCACCGGATCGGATGTTTACAGCCTGGGCGCGGTGTTGTACGAGATATTGAATGACCGCGATTTTCCTGGATCAGCATCGTTTGAGCGCCATTTTGGAACCCGAGACGATTTATCCGCCGTGTTGTATGAGGCCTTGTCTCCGGAGGTGGCCGAACGCTACGAGTCCGCTGGGGCTCTGGCCGACGACCTAAAGCGCTATTTGCGCGGCGAACCCGTGGAGGCTCGCGCGGCTGGTTTCGCCTATTACCTGAAGAAGCTGATGGTGCGTTACAAATGGCCGGTCACCTTTGCCATGGTTGCGGTGTTGTCGCTTATTATTGGATTGGGCGTGGCCCTTCGCGAAGGCCAAAAGGCGGCCAGGGCCAGAGACCGTGCTGTAATCGCCCAACAAGAACAGGCCCAGGTCACCAACTTCCTTGTGGGCTTATTTGAAGGGGTAGATCCCGAGAGCATGGGCGAGGCCTTCAGTCTGGATCAACTCCTTCAAAGGGGCCAGAAACAGGTCGCCCTTGACCTGGGCGATCAACCCCAGTTGCGGGCGCGCATGCATGTGGTTTTAGCCGATATCTTCCTCAAACTCAAACGGTACCAAGACGCTTCGGACCAGGCCAGCACCTTCAAGGCCTTGGTGGGAACGGCGGATGAGGATCCCGAAAACTGGTTGCTGGCAAACGAAATTCAAGGTGAGGCCATGATCCACCAGGAACGGGTGGATGAAGGGGTGCAACTCTTGGAGCAAGGAGCGGCTCTTGCGGAGCGGCATGGGGACGTTCGCTCTCTTGGCACCACCTTCAGTCTGTTGGGATTGGCCCACACCCGGGCGGGCCGTTGGGATGAAGCTGAACAGGCGTTGGCTCGCGCCGTGACTACTCTAAGCGTCTGCAATACGTTGCCCTGTCGCACGTCACTGGTTCAGACCTACCTCAATCAGGGCGCTCGTTTTCTGGAGCTGGGCGACATTGACCAGGCGCGAGACAGTTATGAGCGAGCGGACGAGGTGAACCGGGAAGACGTGCATAAGGACGATCTGAGTCTGGCCATTACCAGTAACCTGGCCGTGGTCTATATCCGGGTCGGCGAGCTGGAGCGAGCGGTGGGGGCTTACACCGATGTGATCCGGTTGCGTGAGAACACCTTTGGCCCAGACAGTCCCAAGCTGGCCATTAACCATCAGAACCTGGCCCATGCCTATCTCCAGTTGAAACAGTACCCCAGGGCGCAACAGCATTTCCAAACGGCCTTTCGACTTTTCACAGCCCAGGACAGTTTCTACATGGCCTTTCCGTTGGTGGGTCTGGCCAAATGCCATTTAGAACAGGGCGAGTCTCAGCGAGCCGAGGCCTATTGCTCCGAGGCCCTGGCCGTGCTGAACCGTTTCGGAAACAGCGGAATCTACCTGGCCCAAACCCAATTGGTTATGGGAAAAATTCGCTTGACCCTTGGTCAGGAGGCGGAGGGTAGGCTGCTGGTAAAACAAGCCCAGGAGATCCTACTCAAGACCCTGGGACCCGATCATCCCTTAAGCCGAGAAGCGGAGAAGCTGTTGGGTGGAGATTAAGCGGCAATTGAGAAGATCATCAGGCGTCTCGCAGAGCGTCTTGGATGCGGTCCGCAATATCATTAACAGCCAGGGTCGTTTTCCAGTCGGGAATTTCTTCCCGGTTGATTGATCGGGACAAATCGCCCAAGAGAAGTTCCATCCAGTATCGATCAGCCTTGATCGTGGCGCGCCCCAAGGTCTCACTTGCCTTTTCCAACTGGTCTGAAACTTCATCAAAAGGGTAACCATACTTTTCCACCAAATGGCGTTCGTATTTCGTGAGAACGATACTGTTTTTTTTAGACCTTGCCACTCCCCATCGCTTAAAAATCAACAAGTGGCCAGCTTACCAAAAACATGCCCGCAGGGGAAGCCGATATTGCCCGGATAATGCTATCCCAGGGAACCAATATGAGTTACGACCCGATGCAAATTAAGAATCCTGGGAGATTGTTGGATTCTTCAGCCAGGCCTCGGTTTGTTGACCCAGCTCTTCCGTCATGTCGCCGCCGGGCTCTGTGATATTGGCCAACATAGCCTGGAACGCGTTGAGACATTCCTGTTTGACCCTGCTGGCCTCGGCGGAATGGGCAGGTGTTTTTTGGATGGATTCAATAGCGCCCCTGAGATAATCCTCTTCAGACAATCCTCGGGTCAAACGGGCCGCATTCAACTCGTTCATGGACTCAATGAGCGGGTGTTTTCGGGCCTTCCAATCCTTGAAATTGTTGTTTTCCTCTTCCACGGGCCGCCTGCTTTCGAACAAATTCATGTGACGCCAACCATTGTACGTCATTCCGGTTGGTGCAAGTAAGCTATTTTAACGGGACCCGCCTGGCTGGGGTCGGTTTTGCCAGTAATGGACCCCGAAAATGAGGCCAAGCTCGTGTTTCGAATTGAGCCCAAAAAACGAAAGGGAAAATGCATCCAGATTTTGGTTCTCGGAAAATTGAAATTTATAAAGCCCCTTATAAGATATATATGCTTTGAACACTGTTCAAATTATCACCAAAAATGTGACATTTTTGCAACAAAACACCAAACCACTGCGATTAATGAGCTTTTAAAAACGCATTTTTTTGCGTTTTTGGCAAATATTTGGGGTAAATGGAACCTGAAGCCCTAAATGGGGAGCGTCCTGATGCCTGTTTGAGGCGCATAAAGGTCCATAGCCAGGAAGCGAGTGACAAACCCAAATATTTCTGGCATTTGGGCCTATTTTTTTGGGGTAGATACGGCGACCATATTATTTTTGGCAAAATGGAGACCATTGTGGAACAGTGACCCAGGGCCAACGGCCCTGGGTTGCATGATGTTATGTTTCCAGGCGATCTGGATGGGTTACGAGGCATAACTATCGCGCACCTTTCAGGGCGCCTGGATTTAAAACGAACCGCAACCCAGGCCCGTTGGGCCTGGGCTTTGGAATCACGCCCTGCCAGGGCGTTGGGGCAACCGAGCCCGGAACCCAGGGCGGTGGGGCCTGGGCTATGGAATCATGCCCCGGCAGGGTGTTGGAGCAACCGAACCCGGAACCCAGGGTTTGAATCGGCTTGGGTTTCATGGTGTCATTTGTCCGGGCAATCTGAAGGATTGCGATTATGAAGCCCAGGGCCAACGGTCTTGGGTTGCATGGTGTTATGTGTCCGGGCGATCTGGATGATCGCGATAGATTGGGAACCGTGGAGGGGTCGAAACAGACGGGATGGCGCAAAACAAAACCAGGGTGGGTTCGGGCGAATAATTATCGCGCACCTTTCAGGGCGCCTGGATTTAAAACGAACCGCAACCCAGGCCCGTTGGGCCTGGGCTATGGAATCTCGCCCCGCCAGGGCGTTGGGGCAACCGAACCCGAAACCTAGCGTGTTTGAGCTTGGGCTTTGTAATTGTTGCCCTTTCAGGTTGTTTGGGCAATTCACTTGGTAATTTAGGGTCTTTGGGCCACTCCCCAGAGCCTCAAAAATGTGGTGGAAAGAGCATCTGTTTTGGGTCGCCGCGACTAAGCAACCCTAGCCTTCGATAGGGAAATCGGCCCGCTGTTCTTTTCGTTTCATTCTTCCACGTCGGTGAGATGGTCCCGATCTCTTTTGATCTCGACCACCATTGAAGCGCCGTCGTCATCGGTCTGATTTAGGGGCTAGTCATTGTTTAACAGGGTTTCCCGAATTTCATGTAATTCAGATTCAGGATCCAGTTCCCCTTCAAGGACCCAGCTCAGCCATTGCTTCATAATATGAACGGCGCTTTCGTCTAGGGAATAGCCGGTGTGTTTGAACCAATCTTGGGATCTGCCAATTGGCATGATGTGGTCAAGCCTGAGCACCGATCCCTCGCCATTTTTAGCAAAAGGCAGGCAGTCCCACATGTATTGGGGATACTCGCAACGCTTGATGTTGCTGAGAAAAGGCTCTTTAAAACCCACTCTTTTTCCAGCATTTACACCGTAATAGGGCGCGACGAGAATTGCTGGATCCGTTTGGTACCGAAGCTGGCGACCACGATCCGCTTTGGCCACCTGCGGGAAGTTGGTAGAAATGACAAGCACAGGCCTTGTTTTGGCGCGGTATAAGGCGTAGGACTCGCCTGCATGGGCAGGTAATGCGGCAATTGGCAACTTTTGATCTGCTGGTCGTGACTGCACAGAAAACTTTTGAACAAGATAGTCCGCTCGGCTGTGCTCTGTTGGATTTGTGCGACCCTGAATTTCGAGTCTGTGGGGCACTATACCGGCGTGATTGACAATGGCCCACAACAAACTTCCTGTTTTCAAGTCGCGTGTTTCATCCTTTATCCACCAGGTATCAGAAATGAAATTTTGGAGTGAATCCTCAGGGTAACTCATTAACTGTCCTTAAATCTGAGTTCCAAACATCGTCCCCAAATTCAAGGGTTCCTTTACTTTCGCTAATTGGGTCGCCTGCCAGATCATCCAACCAGGCAACGCCTTCAAAAAAGACGTCGTCATAACGGGGCTGCGTTGTGACTTTCGCTCTTTTCTTCTTGGCCTCCACTGCGGCTTTTATTCGTTCCCGCATAGATTTCTGCTTGGCTTTACGGCGTTTACGCTCACTATTTGAAATGTGCTTCTCGTTGGTCGGCTCGATTTGGGGCGCCTCTTCTCTGGCTAAATTGAAATCTAAGAAGGCTCCTGGAGAGGCGTTGAGCATGGGAGGGGTCTTGTAGACTTCATGCAGCAGATCATAGGTGCTATCGCCATAGGCCCTGATGGCGCGGCGGATGGCGGAGACGCAGGGGAAGGGGAGCTGAGGCTCCAACTCATTATAAAGCAATTGGTTTGCGGCATCGTCTTTTGGCAAGGACCACCGTTTTCCATCTCCATCTTTGCCCCTGATGATCTTCGTGCTTGCGCCCAGGCTTGAGGCTACTGGTTCAAGCCTCTGGAATAAGGGACCATGCCAGGGACCGAAATGGTGGAATTCCCATGGGATTCCGGTAAAGGTTTCGCCTTTTTGGGCTGCATAGGCCAGGTCCGCGAGGTACACCAGTTTCACGAGGTGAATTGGCCCCAGTTCCCGATGCCCATAATCTTCTAAACTGGCGTTGGCCAAGGCGAATTTCAAGAGAAGATCGATTTTTTCATTCTTCATAATCGAGGTCCGAAATCCTTGTTGCGGCTGGTCTGAATTCAGACAGGCCTTGTTTAATTGTAGGGAAAAATGGGTTGCGTTGCACGCTTTTTAAAAAACTCCTTTAAGAAGTTGGTCGAAACAACACGGGTCAGTGGGGTTTGTTAGACTCTGTATTCGTCGAAGCCCAGGCCCTTTAGTTGGGTGTCGAATTGTTTGCGGTACTGGTTCAGTTGCGCTTCGTCCAGGGTTTTGGACCATTGCGCTTTTTCGCCCTTGCGGATGAAGTTCCCAAAGTTCAGGCCCAGCATATGGGCTCTCCATTTCGCGAGGTCGAATTTGTCCTGGTTCTCTTTCATGAACTGGAAGCTGCAGCGCTCCAAGATGCCTGGCATGGCTTCTTCTTTTACGTCTAAGTTGCAGAAATCAATGATTTTCCGGATCTGGCCCTCCAGGTCGTCCTTCAGGTCTTCAAATCTCAGGAAGAGGATGTTTGGCTTGTCTTTGTGTTTCGCCCATTCCGAGAGGTGACGGAACCAGGACCCATATCCCACTCTTCCTCGCAAATAGGCGTCGTAGAATTTTTGGAACGGACCCCTGAAACCCATAAGATCTTGGTTGTGATGGTAATAGGAGACACTCACGTCAAGGCAGTGACGGGTGATGTAGATGCATCTCGCCGGGTTCTTGGGCAGCATGTGGTAGAGGAGATGGGTCTTCAGGATCCTGGGCGAGGGCAGGGCCTCCAGGTCTGCGTCGGTGTTCTCGAAGCAGGGCGCTATTTCGTTGATGTGGGAAAAGTCGGTCTTGCCGTCTGAAGTCAACTGGTAGAGGATGTTCTGCATCCAGGTTGTCCCAGACTTGGGGTAGGTGGCGATGAAGATGTCGTCGGGCCTCGGCTTGAAGGCCCGGGTGTTTCTGGCTTTAACGGTCAGGGAGGTGAAAAAGCGCAGGACCAACCCAAAGAATTTTAGGATTTTTAGAATGAATTCGAGGCATTTAATCATGATGTATATCTCCTAGATCGTGGGTTCTACACGGATGTCGAGGCTGGTTTCCATCAGTTCGGCCAGGGTCTGAACATGGGGCGGGTAGACCATGGTGTGGTGGGTTCCGGGGCTTTTTAGGATTTGAAGGGGTTACTGGAAATGGGGCTGCCAGTCTCCAGGGGCGGGATCCTCTTCGGCTCGTATGAGGGTGGCGTCGCCCGGGTAGCTTTCCCTGGGCTGATAGTTGCCCACCAATTCCGCATCCCTCTGTAAAATATTTGCTTGTTCTTCCAGATCACCGCGATCCCAGTACGTGGGGAACAGGTTCCGGGCCTTGCCTTCTCTCAATAGGGTCTCGAAAACCCCGTCGCGGTCCTGTTTCGCCAGCTCCTCCGGGTCTAAATCACAGGGGACTGCGAAGGCTGCGGCCAGAAGCGCCGTATCTGGAATGTCGGTATTCCCATCGCCGTATCCCGGAACCGGCGCATCTATTAGTATCAGGGATGATACGACCTGTCCAGCCTGAGTCAGGATTCGGGCCATCTCAAAACAGATCAGGCCGCCCAGAGACCAGCCCGCCAGGGTATAGGGTCCCTGAGGCTGGGCCTCCACAATGGCTTCCACATAGGCTGCCGCCATATCCTCTATGGTTTCATGGGGTTGTCCGCTCAGACTCCTTGCCTGAATTCCGTAGAAGGGCTGGTCCTGGTCCAAACAGGCCGCGAGGTGTCTGTACACGGCTGCGCTGCCTCCGCCGGGATGGACGCAGAAGATGGGCGGCTGGGAACCGCTGGTTCTTAAGGGGATCAGCGGCGTCCACTGGGCGGACTTCTTGCCCTTCCTCGCCAGATCGGCAAGGGCCTCGATGGTGGGATTGGCGAACAAATCGGCTACGGAAATGTTGGTGTTCAAGGCTTCGGAGCACAGGGTCGCGGTTCGGGCCGCTAACAGGGAGTGCCCGCCCAATTGGAAGAACGAGTCCCGCACGCCTATGGGCGCGGTTCCCAAAACCTTCTCCCATATGCGGGCCAGCTCTCGTTCTATAGCGTCCCTGGGCGGCGTCCACGGGGTTTCCTGCGCATCTACCATAGACAACAGGGCTTGTCTGTCCAGCTTGCCGTTGGGCGTGACGGGCATTTCAGGGATGAAAACCCAGGTTGATGGAACCATGTAGGCGGGGAGCGCCTCCAGGAGGAACTGTCTAAGTCCCTGTATATCTGTGGTTTTGCTTCCATTTACAAAGGCGGTGAGTTGGGGGCCGGTCTTGCCTTGGACTACGTCTACCGCCGCTTCCTTTACCTCGGGGTGATTCAGCAGGGTCGATTCTATTTCGCCTGGCTCGATGCGGACCCCGCGAATTTTGAGTTGTCGGTCCATTCTGCCCTTAAAGGCGAGGCGTCCATCGGGGAGACGGCGGCCGAGATCCCCGGTCTGGTAGAGACGGGAACCCGATGGGCCATAGGGGTTGGGCACAAATCGCTGCGCCGTGAGGGCTGGCTGGTTGAGGTAGCCCATGGCAAGGCAGGCTCCGGCGATGTGGAGCTGGCCCCAAACCCAGGCGGGCGCGGGGTTCAGGTTTTGGTCCAGCACCAGCGCGGCGGTGTGTTCTATGGGCCGACCCAAAATGCCCGGTCCGGTTTCGGCGTTGCGGCGACAATCCATAAAGGTCATGGCCACAGCGGCTTCGGTGGGTCCGTAGAATTGATAGAGCTGGGTTTCCAATGCCTCGCAGACCTGCTGTTGTAGGGCGTGAGGGAAGGTCTCGCCCCCAGAGACCAGGGTCTTGAGGTTCTTCAAATTCTGGGGCGAATCCATGAGGGCGGAAAGCATGGTTGGGATGAGATGAGCAACGGTCAGGTTCTGGTCCCTTATGAAGTGGCCCAAGGCCTGAGGGCTCTCATAAACCCCGTCAGGCGAGGGGTATAGGGCGCCTCCAGCCAGGAGCGGGGTCAGCATTTCCCAGATGGATATGTCGAATCCGAAGCTTGCGGTCTGCAGGAATCGGTCCTCTGGTGTAAGGTTCAGGTTCTTTTGGGTTTCCATGAGGAAGTTGGCCATGCTGGCGTGAGAGACCAACACGCCTTTGGGTTTGCCCGTGGAGCCGGATGTGTAGATGATGTAGGCGGGCTGCTGTGGGTCTATGGCCGGTTTTTCCAGGTTCTCGGTTGCCTGGCTCTTCCATTGGCC
>JBNKOV010000187.1:0-8567 GCA_050294955.1 Holophagae bacterium | reverse complement strand
CAATGAAGAGATTCTCTACAAAATCATCGTCATGGGTTCTCATGCCTAAACGTCCCTTGCCGCCACGACGCTGTTCCTTATAAATAGTGACAGGAGTCCGTTTAATATACCCTCTATGAGAGCAGGTCACAGCTACATTTTCATCAGCAATGAGGTCCTCAATGGAAAAAGTAACCGATTTTTCGATGATGATGCTTTTGCGTTCATCAGCGTAGCGATCTCTAAAACTGCGGGTTTCATCGATAATAACTTGCTTTAAGGTTTCCCGATCATTCAGAATGAGTTCCAGACCTTTGATCTCTTCCATGATCTTTTTATATTCTTCCAGAATGGCTTC
Source organism: Holophagae bacterium (assembly GCA_050294955.1). Lineage (GTDB taxonomy): Bacteria > Acidobacteriota > Holophagae > Acanthopleuribacterales > Acanthopleuribacteraceae > JBNKOV01. The sequence goes on along the minus strand of JBNKOV010000187.1, from coordinate 8,230 downwards.
TCTTTCCATGCCTGTAAGTTTTTGTAATCTCATATCCAAGATGGCCTGGGCCTGCACAGGAGAAAATTCCCATTTGGAAACCAGACCCGCTTTAGCTTCGGCTGGGTTGCGAGAGGCCCGAATATGGGCGATTATTTCGTCGAGCAGATCCAGAGCACGAACAAAGCCTTCCAGAATATGAGCGCGGTCCCTAGCTTTCCGCAGTAGGAAAATGGTTCGCCTGGTGACCACGTCTTTTCTGAACGCGATGAACTGACTCAGCATATTTTTCAAGCTGAGTACACGGGGTTGGTTGTCAACAAGGCAAAGCATAATGATGCCAAAAGTGGTTTGAAGCGGTGTCATTTGGTAAAGTTTATTGAGAACCACTTCAGGCATCTCACCTCTTTTTAGCTCTACCACAATCCGCATGCCATGGCGATCCGATTCATCCCGCAACTCGGAGATACCATCAATCCGCTGTTCTTTAACAAGGTCGGCAATCTTCTCACAGATTTTGGCCTTATTCACCATATAAGGAATTTCATCAACAATAATCCAGGTTCGACCATCTTCCTTTTCTTCAAAATGAGTACGCGCTCGAACGATGACCTTGCCACGACCGGTTTCATAGGCACTGCGAATCCCATCAAGACCGCAAATCAATCCGCCAGTGGGAAAATCAGGACCCTTGACTACCTGCATCAAATCGTCGGTGGTCATTTCGGGATTATCTAAAAGAGCGAGAAGTCCATCAATAACCTCACCCGCATTGTGCGGAGGAATATTGGTGGCCATGCCAACGGCAATGCCACTGCTCCCATTTACCAGCAAGTTGGGAAATTGGGTTGTGAGAACGGTGGGTTCTTTGGTGGTTTCATCAAAATTAGATTCCCATTCAACGGTCTCTTTATCAATATCACTCAACATTTCTTCAGAAATGGAGCGCATTCTGGCTTCTGTATAACGATAGGCCGCAGCACGATCTCCATCAACAGAACCAAAGTTACCCTGACCATCTACAAGGGGATAACGCATATTCCAAGGTTGGGCAAGACGTACAAGGGCGTCATAAACAGCGGAATCACCATGGGGGTGATACTTCTTGAGAACTTCACCTACGACACCGGCGCATTTGGAGAATTTCCTGCTGGAAAGCAGACCCTCGCGAAACATTGCGTATAGAATACGCCGATGAACCGGTTTTAAACCGTCTCTCACATCGGGCAGCGCGCGACCGACAATCACACTCATGGAATAATCCAAATAGGATTGTTTCATTTCCCGGATAATGTTTACCGGTAATTCATTAGCCATCTATGCACTCCAATCTAAATATCCAGGTTTTTAACTTTCAAAGCGTTTTCTTCGATAAATTTACGCCTTGGCTCAACTTCATCACCCATCAGGACGTTAAAAATGTTGTCTGCTTCCACTGCATCTTCGATACTAACCCGAAGAAATGTGCGATTTTCGGGATTTAAGGTGGTGTCCCAAAGTTGATCCGGGTTCATTTCACCCAGACCCTTAAATCGTGTTAGCTGCAATCCCTTTTTGCTAAGATCAGAAATCATTTCCAACATGGCTGATTTAGATTCCAATACAACAGGCTCACTTTCTTTGAACTGAATCTCAAAGGAGGTCGAGTTAAATTCAGAGAGATCGTTGTAATACTGCTTAATCATTTTAAATTCAGGTGAATGAATGAACTTATAACCAAAAGCAAGCCGATGTTGATGACCACGGGAATGAACCCTCATATTGAGAATAAAGGCTTCATAGTCTTCATCCGCAGAAATGGCGTCGAACAACAATCCTATTTTAACCAACTTCTCCGACAACCTGGTTAGATTATCTTTGTCTTGAAAAAATTCGATCTGATCAATCTCTTTATTTTCCAGTAGGATATTGATAATTTCAGGATTTATACCCTTGCGCTCCATAAGGTCGAAGAGTTCTTGTTCTTTCCTAAGAACTCTTATCCTGGGGATGAGGTCAGCGCCAGATATTACCTGCTGATCTTTAAGAATAGTGACTTTAATTCCGTCACTTATCTGACCAAGAAGGAAACTTTCCAGTTCGTCATCGTTTTGAATGTAGGTTTCTTTTTTGCCCTTTTTAATCTTGTAAAGAGGTGGTTGGGCAATATAGAGATGACCTCTTTCAATGATGGCAGGCATCTGACGGTAGAAAAAGGTAAGCAGAAGGGTGCGAATATGCGCCCCGTCTACGTCGGCGTCGGTCATGATGACCACCTTGTGATAACGTAATTTATCTACGTTAAAATCGAGGTGGATGCCCGTACCAAGCGCTTTAATCATGTGCTTGATTTCATCGGAGGAGATGAGTTTTTCAAAACGGGCCTTCTCAACGTTGAGGATTTTACCCCGCAAAGGAAGAATAGCCTGATTTTTACGGTCTCGACCACTTTTAGCAGAGCCGCCAGCAGAGTCGCCCTCCACCAGGTAAATTTCTGATTTGGATGGGTCTTTCTCTTGGCAATCTGCCAATTTCCCAGGAAGCCCACCCATGTCCAAATACCCTTTTCGCCGAGTTAATTCCTTGGCTTTACGGGCGGCTTCACGAGCCGTAGCAGCTTCTACAATTTTATCAATGATGGCTTTCGCTAGCTTGGGGTTTTCCTCAAAAAACTGGGTAAGCTTAGCAAAGACAACGGATTCAACAATGCCCTTAACTTCAATGGAAACCAGTTTATCCTTGGTTTGAGAAGAGAATTTTGGATCAGGCACTTTAACGGATACAATGCCAACCAACCCCTCCCGAACATCGTCCCCATTAATTTGAACCTTTACGTTCTTTGGGAGAGGATTGCTGGAAATGTACGAGTTAATGGTTCTCGTTAAGGCGCCGCGCAGACCTGCTAAGTGGCTGCCGCCGTCTCGGTTCCGAATGTTATTGGTAAAGCATAGCAAATTCTCTTGGTAGCTGCTGGTCCATGCGAGCGCTACGTTCACATGGTTATCATCCCTTTCCCCTACAACGTTGATGGGTTCTTCAAGAAGCATCTGCTTATTTTTGGACAGGTAGTTTACGTAGGCGGAAACCCCTCCGCTAAAGGAAAAGTCGTGTTCAGCGCCTGTACGTTCATCATGAATTCTAATGTGGACGCCTTCATTTAGAAAGCTAAGCTCACGAAGTCTTTGTGAGAGAAGGTCGAAACTGTATTCGGTGACTTTAAAAATTTCAGGGTCAGGCAGGAATCGAACCTTTGTGCCAGTGGTTTTGGCCTGTCCAATTTGTTCCACGGGGGCTTGGGGCCTACCAGAAATATATTTCTGGTAATACAGCTTCCCGTCTCGTCTGATTTCCATTTCCAACTCAGACGACAAGAAGTTAACGCAGGAAACACCCACGCCATGCAAACCGCCGGAAACCTTGTATGAGTTAGAGTCGAATTTTCCACCCGCGTGAAGCACAGTCATGATAACTTCCGCAGCGGAGCGACCTTCTTCTGAGTGTTGATCTACTGGTATGCCACGCCCGTTATCTTCCACGGTAATGGATTGATCTATGTGGATAGTAACCGTAACAAGATCGCAATGTCCCGCCAGGGCTTCATCGATGGAGTTATCCACAACTTCGAATACCAACTGATGTAATCCTGAGCCGTCATCGGTATCACCAATGTACATGCCAGGCCTTGTGCGGACAGCTTCCCGATCCTGGAGAACTTTAATCTGTTCCGCCCCGTAACCATTATTTTCTGATGTCATCCACTATTCCTTTCGGAGCTGATACGCCCAGCTTTCACCTGAAAAACTTTACCCGTCCTACTGGTATTGATTATACCATATTTTGATGTGGTTATTAAGGTTTGACCACGGTTTGAGAGATAGTCCATGAGCTTTTCGAGCCTAAGAGAATCCAGTTCGGAATCGATGTCGTCCAAAAGCAAAATTGGAAAACAATCTTTTTTTTCGAAAAACAGCTCCCGAACGGCCAACTTCATGCTCAAAACAATGGCGCGGACTTGGCCTGAAGAGGCATAACACTTTGCTTTCTTTACCTTTATACGAATATCGAGGTCATCAAGATGAGGCCCTATCATGCTTCGGCCATGAAGAAGTTCTTGGGAAGATAAATCCATCATTCGCTGTTCAAGCTTTTCTAGGCTGCCACAGTTCCGTAATCTATAGGAAACGCTTAATTGTTCCTGGCCGTCAAAAACATCGCTATAGATGCTCTGCGCTCTCCCCAATACGGATTCAAGAAAACGCAATCGGACCCCTGCGAGAGAGGATGCAATGGGGACAGCGGCTGTTTTAAAGCTCTTGAGAAGGGCTAAATCAGATCGTTGATGAATTATTTTTTTAATTTGGCCCATTATTTGGCGGTAACGGCCTAAGAGATTCAAATGGTCTGGATCGAGATAGCAGATCATGCGATCAAGAAAACGGCGACGATCTTCAGGGCTTCCATCCACCAGGTTTTTACTCCTGGAAGTAAAGGCCATAACAGCGCCATTCCGGAAAAAGGCGTCAGCTTTAACTGCCTTATCACCGAGATATCGTTTGCTTTTTCCCTGTTCCACGACGACGCCAAATTTCAACGAATGGTTTTTCTTAACCAAATCACAGAGAACATGGGAACTTTGGGAGGATTGTTGGACCAGGTCGTTGAGTCTCGTGGTTCGAAAGCTTTTTCCAGTAAGAACAAAATAAACCGCTTCCAGGCAATTGGTCTTACCCTGGCCATTAGGCCCAACCAACCAGTTGAACCCATTTTCAAAGCCGATGGCGTCTTCGGCGAGATTTCGAAGGTTTTTAACCTCAAGACGTTTAAGCCACAAGTGTTATTAGCCTGTAAGTCTCATGGGCATTATGACGTGTTTGTAATCCAGATCATAGGCGTTTTCAAGAACCTTGAAGAGGCCCTGACTTCCTTCATCAGCAACGTCTATTTCAATTTTTTCGTTGTTCATGTTCTTCAAAAAATCATGAATGTAATCCACATTGAATCCAACATCCAAAAGTTCGCCATCATATTCGATGGGAAGTTTATCAACGGACTCTCCCCTTTCAGAGTTTTTCAAAACCACAACCAGCTCTCCGGGGTGAAAGCTGAGACGCACCAATTTGGATTTCTCGCTGCTCAGGACAACCTTCCGTTTCATGATGTGGAGAAGATCGGTTCTTTTGAAGTGAAAGATCTTATCGTTATTTTGGGGAATTGCCTTGGTATAGTCGGGAAACTTACCATCAATGAGCCGGGAAAAAAGAATGCGGACGCCCACTTTAAAGAAAATCCGATTCTCCAAAAAGGCGATCATAAATTTATCGGTTTTGTCTTCAGCCTGAAGGGATTTCTTCAATTCGATGAGCATTTTCCGGGGAATGATGATGTTCACATCTTTCATTTCAGATTCCATATCCTTGCTGATAATGGACATGCGGTGACCATCTGTGCTCACCAGGCGAAATTCATTGCCTTCCAAATGAAGAAGAGAGCCATTGAGCGCATATTTGTGAGGATCGCTTGATACGGAAAACAGGATTTTGCCAATACAATCATCAAAAAATCCATTTTCAAAAGACAGGCTGTCGCTAAAATCGCATTCGGGAATGCTGGGAAAATCCATGGTAGACATAGTTTCAATAGAGAATTGAGCGGCGCCGCAGACTAAGTCGAGCATAGATCCTTCACTCATTGCAAATGAAACCTGGGCATCCGAGAAAGTGTTGAGCATATCCTGCAACTGCTTGGCGTTGACCGTAAACTCACCCGGTTCAATGATCTGGGCTGGGCATTGGGTAATAATGCCGACTTCAAGATCTGTAGCTTTCAGGGTGAGTTGGTTATCCTCGGCGAGAACATACACATTTGCCAGAATGGGCATGGTGTTCTTTTTTTCGATGACACCCATCATTAGCTGTAATTCACTCAAAAGCTCATTTCGGACTGCGTGAAACTCCATGACTGATTCCCTTAATATAAGATCTTTTTATTTAAACAAAATGTCATCTTCTTCTTAGAAGCTGTGGAAACTGTGGAAAAGGGGGATGAAACCCTGAGAACGCCTATTTCTTCCAAAGGAAAACCGTTCGGAAAAAATTTTGGAAAGTGACCTTTTTCCACACCCATGAATGACTATATTGTCAATCCGTTCATTTTTCAACAGGTTATCAACAATCATGTGGAATATTCCTTGTGGAAAATTGTGGAAAAGCGGTTTTGAGTTGGTTGAATCAACCGGTTCCGGGCATTTGCCCCTGTGGAAAACTTATTTTAATAGATTTTGGCCCGAATCCCAATGAGAATTCAGAACAAAAAAAATTAATTCAGGGATTTTTGGAAGCCTGTAATCATGGTCTGGTATTCCGGATTGGCTTCCATCTGCTTCTCAATCTTTTGGATAGAGTACAGAACAGTTGAATGGTGTTTATTGCCAAATGCCACGCCTATTTCAGGCAGAGACATGCCTGTGAGCTGTCTTGTAAGGTACATGGCAACTTGGCGGGGTTGTGCAATTCTCTTGGAATTATTCTTGGTGACCAGTTCTTTTGGGTGGATTTTGAAGCGATCCGCAATAAATTTCTGGATTTTTTCACAGGAAATTTGAGAATCCTCTTCTTTAACAAAATTGCGAAGAGACTGTTCAGCAAGGCTCATATCTATCTTTCGACCGGAAAGAGAGGCATAGGCCATAAGTTTGATCAAAGCGCCTTCAAGTTCGCGAACGTTGGTCTTCACCTTGTTCGCGATGTAGAGCACTACGTCGTCGCTGAGATAGACCTTATCAACCTCGGCCTTCTTTTTAAGGATGGCGATTCGGGTTTCTAACGCGGGTGGTTGAATATCTGCAATCAATCCCCATTGGAAGCGACTGGTTAACCGAGACTCCAATTTGGGAATGTCGCTGGGTGAACAGTCACTTGAAAGAATGATCTGGGCCTGACCTTCAAATAGAGCGTTAAAGGTATGGAAGAATTCTTCCTGGGTCTGCGTTTTGCCGCTGAGGAATTGGATATCGTCAATCAACAGAACATCTACGGATCGATATCGTTCTCTAAATGCTTCACCCTTGTTAAACCGAATGGAGTTGATAAATTGGTTGGTGAATTCCTCACAGGTGGTGTAACATATTTTTAATTCAGGCCTTTTCTCAACCAGATGATGACCAATCGCATGCAGAAGATGGGTTTTTCCCAAACCCGAACTACCATAGAGAAAGAGAGGATTATAGGAAGCAGAAGGGGCTTCGGCGACTGCAAGGGCAGCGGCATGAGCGAACTGATTGCTAGATCCAACAACATACGAATCAAAGAAATATTTTGGGTTGAGTTTCAATTTTCCACGAAAATTGGGAGATTGGGCCTCTTGAACGGGCTGCGCAACGGCTTTTTTGTGTTTAGCGGCCTCTTCATTGGATATGAACAATACCTGCTTGTCAGGATGACCAAAGTCCGAAAGAATCGAATAGATGTCTTCCAGGTAATTTTCCTGAATCCAATCAATAAATATATCATCTGGAACTAAGATCTTTAGGGTATTTTCCGTTTCTTGGAAAATTTTCGTGGGTTTTATCCATTCGTTGATCTGTTCCAACGGTATTCGCTCTTCCAAGCGCTCTAATACACGGTTCCATAGACCTGACAACCCGATTCCTCCCGCACTAAGACCATATTTGGATCTATTAACCAATGGTATTCATCGACCAAATGGAACGCAGATAATAGCACATGTAGCAGCGTCAGGACAAGGGTAAAACTGAAAAAAACGAGTGGATCGTATCTTGCACTAATCACTGCACTTAATTTTTAAAATTATTAAAATCAAGACATTACATGATATGTGCATTTTGGAAAGTCTCGTTTATGTAATCATTTACCTACAACAACCTTTAACCAGATCGTATACAAGGGAATATCTGTGGCTCTGATGAGGTTATTGAGAAAATAGACTTCATTAGGGATATGCTTTAAATTGGGTAAAAATAAAAAAAAGTAATATATGTGTGCTGTGATGTTGAAATGGCTGATAAGAAAAAGGTGCAATTCATTAACGTAAAGTCTGTTAAAAAGGGTCCTGTTTTTTTCTGGAGATGGATTTAAAATGAGGATTTTTGATTATCATTAAAAGGAAATCTGATTCTTCCGTAGTGGTATTGTACTTTTAAGTTTAGATATTTTTGCAGGTGTTTCAGCTCAGGAATGTCTTAAAAACGGGGCTTGAGATGGGATTGGACTTGTACGCGCCAAATAAGTCATTACTGTTTTATGTTTGGAGCCAT
>JBNKOV010000186.1:0-8623 GCA_050294955.1 Holophagae bacterium | reverse complement strand
CCGCCCACTTCGCTCTGCTCCAATTTCTGGCGCAGTTTCTCGATGGCGTCTTCCGGACCGGAGACCACGCAACGACCCGGCGCATTGACAGCAGCCAGAGAGAGCTGATCCCCCAACAGAGGCGCTATATCCTTTTCTTCCATAGGAATGGCCATCATTGATCCAGGCTCCAGGCTCTGCATCAACTCGCCTCGCGCGGCGACCAACGTAATGGCGTCTTCCGGCGAGAACACGCCTGCAAGCGTTGCCGCCACGTATTCCCCGATGCTGTGACCGATCATGGCTTTGGGCTGTAATCCCCAGGACATCCATAATTTGGCGAGGGCGTACTCTACGGCAAAGAGCGCGGGTTGGGTTACCGCCGTTTCCCCAATGCGGGACTGGCTCTTCCTGGCCGGGTGGAGATGTTCGAGAAGGTCGAGTCCGTTAACTTGTTTCAGATGACGGGCTAAGAAGTCGAACTGATCTCTGAACAGGGGTTCCTGGTCGTAGATTTCACGGGCCATGCCCGCATATTGTGAGCCCTGACCGGAGAACATGAAAACCAGCGCTGGCGCGTTGTCCCGAGCTTCGCCGGTGATGACCGGACCGATGCCTGAAAGAGAGGCTGCGGCTTCCTCAACATCCTCGCAAAGCATGACTGCGCGATGGGCGAATCCCTTGCGGCCAGCGGCCAGAGTGAAGGCGAGATCGTCCAGGTTGGTGGAGGGCTTGCGCTCCAGCCATGCGCTTAAATTGGCCATGTACTTTTCCAGCGCCGCTGGGGTGCGGGCGGAGAGTGTGATTAACCGGGAAGTTAGAGCGGGTTCATTGGCTTTCCGCAAGGGGGGCTCTTCCAGAATGACATGGGCGTTGGTGCCGCCAATGCCAAAGGAGGAAACGCCTGCGCGCCTTGGGCTTGCAGTCCATTCCCGAGCTTCGGTGTTCACGAAAAAGGGGCTGTTCTCGAAATCAATAGCCGGGTTGGGTTGGTGGTAATCCAAGGATGGGGGCAACACGCCGTGTTTCAGAGCAAGGGCCGTTTTCACCAGTCCCGCGATTCCAGCAGCCGCGTCGAGGTGACCCATATTGGTTTTCAGGGAACTGATGGCGCAGAACCCATTGCGGTCGGTGGTTTCTCTGAAGGCCTGGGTAAGCGCTGAAATCTCAATGGGATCGCCCAGGGTGGTTCCGGTACCATGAGCTTCAATACAGGTGATGGAATCTGCGCTGACGCCTGCTCGGCGATGGGCCTGGGCAATTACGGCGGCCTGACCTTCCACGCCGGGCGCTGTGTAGTTCACCTTCAAGGCCCCGTCGTTGTTGAGCGCCGATCCCTTGATTACAGCGTAGATGGGATCGCCGTCTTCCACCGCTTTTTCCAAGGGTTTCAGCAACACCATGGCCGCGCCGCTGCCGCCAAGGGTGCCTTTGGCGGCTGCGTCGAAGGCCCGACAATGGCCGTCGGGCGAGAGGATCATGCCTTCTTCGTACATGTACCCATGACCCTGAGGCAGTTGGATACAGGCGCCGCCAGCCAGGGCTGCGTCGCATTCATTGAGGTAAAGAGATTGACAGGCCTGATGCACTGCGACAAGAGAAGAGCTACAGCCGGTTTGTACGTTAATGGCCGGACCTTTGAGGTTCAGTTTATAGGCAATGCGGGTAGGCAGGAAGTCGCCCGCGTTGGCGGTTACGGCCTGGAAGCCGTCGGCGCTGGAGTCTTCCAGAACGGGCATGAGGTTGCCCAACAGATACCGGCTGAGGGATGCGGATGCGAAAACACCCACGCTTCCTTCCATTTCGGTGGGGTTATAGCCTGCGTTTTCAATAGCTTCCCAGGCGCATTCCAAGAGCATGCGCTGTTGAGGATCGGTGAGCGCCGCCTCTCGCGGCGTGATTCCAAAAAATTCGGCGTCGAATTTGTCCACGTCTTCAAGCACAGGGCCTGCCTTGACGTATCTGGGGTTTTCCAGCAATTGGGCGTCAACGCCCGCCGCAAGAAGCTCTTCATCGGAAAAGCGCTTAATGGCCGAGACGCCGGTTCGGATATTGCGCCAGAAGGCTTCGGGATTGGCGGCGTTGGGGAACCTCATCCCCATGCCGGTGATGGCGATATCCACCACGCCCGTGGGCTGAGCATGGCGCTCCAGGCTCTGGATGCGCTCTCTGCCTGCGGCCTTATCGGCTTTGCTGAGGAAGGCGGCGAGGGATTGGATGGTGGGGAACCGGAACAGGTCCACAAGGCCCACCTTGCGGCCCAAGTCGCTTTCGATCCGCTCGGCGACCCTGCCCATGAGCAGGGAGTGCCCGCCCAACTCAAAGAAGCTGGTTTGGGAGTTGATGAGGGTTTGATCGAGGCCCAGAATATCGGCCCAGATAGCGGCAATGCGTTTTTCTTCAGACTTCATGGGCAGTAGCTGAGAGGCGGCCGTCGCGCCGCCTTGAGACAAGGGCAAGGTGGCCAGAACCTTGCGGTTGATCTTGCCATTGGGGGTTAGAGGCATGGCTTCGAGGATATGATAGAATCCGGGAACCATATAGGAAGGCAGATTTTCACCCAAGGCCAGGCGAAGATCCGCAATTTCAGGGGCGTGACCCGTTTCGGGTTCCAGATAGGCCGCCAGTTGCTTGCCTGTTTCGTGGTCGATGGCCATGACCACCGCTTCGCGGATGCTGTCCTGGTTTCTAAGGGCGGTTTCAATCTCGCCCAGCTCGATTCTGAACCCGCGAATTTTCACCTGATGGTCGATGCGTCCCAGGAAATCCATGTTCCCATCTTCGTGAAACAAAGCGAGGTCGCCGGTTTGGTAGAGACGGCTGCCTGGCTCGCCAAAGGGGTTGGGTATGTATTTTTCGGCGGTTAGTGCGGGTCGGTCCAGATAACCCCGGCTCAGGCCTTCGCCGCCCAGCAGCAATTGGCCGGAAATGCCAATGGGCTCGGGCTGCAGCGTGCGGTTTAGGATATAGGCGCTGGTATTGTTGATGGGCTTGCCAATGGTGGGTTTGGCGTCCGGATCGCGGCTCATGAGGGCGCCCGTTGAGTAGGTGGTGTCCTCGGATGGTCCGTAGAGGTTATAAACGCTTTCTACAGATGGGTTTTCGTAGATTTTTACGATGAGCGACTGGGGAAAGGGCTCGCCAGCCAGGTTCACCACGCGAACAGACGGGGGCAAGGGACCCTTGCGGCATAGCTCTTCCATGGCGGAAGGCACGGTGTTGATGAGGGTTACGGGCTCAGAAACCGCATCGATTCCCAGGATATTGTCTACCAGAACCACGGCCCCGCCCCGGCTAATCGGCGCGAACATTTCGAATACAGAAAGGTCGAAGCAAATGGAAGTGCCCGCAAGCACGCGGCTCAACTCGTTGTCGGTGAAATGGTTCCAAGCCCAGCCCAACAGCGCGCCTGCTGCGCGATGGGGGATGGCCACGCCCTTGGGTTTCCCGGTGGAGCCCGAGGTGTAAATGAGATAGGCCAGGTTTTCCGAGTTGCAAGGGACATTGGGGTTCTCGCTGGAAACAACCTCACAGAAGTCTTCCAGGTGAAGAATGGCCGCCTGATGTTCGGGCAAGCTCAGATCCTTTTGGGTGAGCAACACAGCGGCGCTGCCATCTTCCAACAGGAAGGCCATGCGTTCTTCGGGGTAGTTGGGGTCCATGGGCAGGTAGGTTCCGCCCGCTTTCAGGACGGCAAGGATGCCAACAATCATGTGGGATGATCTTCGGGTAAAGACGCCCACCCGGGTTTCCGGTCCTACGCCCATTTGAATCAGGCGGTGAGCCAAGCCATTGGCCCTGTCGTTAAGTGTTTGATAATCAATCGTTTCTTCGCCAACGAAGAGGGCTGGCGCCTGGGGAGTTCTAGCAACCTGGGCCTCGAATAACTGGTGAAGGCCCATGGATTTGGGGTATTCCAGTTCATTGGCGTTCCAGGAATCCACGAGCTGCTTATATTCCGCTTCATCCATCAACGGGAAGTGATTATAGGCGCTGTCCGGATGGGAGATCATCTGGCCAAGCACAGTGCGATAATGGCCCAGCATTCGGGTGATGGTCTGGCCGTGGAACAGGTCTGTATTGTAGAAGATATGACATTCCAGTTGGTTGTCGTCCTGGGTTACGCTAAGGGTGAGATCGAAATGGGTCATGGCCATATCGAAGCGGAAGGGCTCAACCTTCAATCCGGGGAAGAGGCTTTTGCGCGATGTCGCGCTTTGCAGCACAAACATGACATCGAAGAAGGGATTACGGGCCGGGTCTCTCTCAGGCTTCAGCTCCGCCACCAGTTTTTCGAAGGAAATCTCCTGATGGGTGAAGGCTTCAAGGGCGGTTTGTTTCACCTGTTCCAACAATGCGCTGAAGCTGAGACGGCCGTCGTCCCCATCGGAAAAGTCGGTGCGGATGAGGAGGGTATTGACGAAATACCCCAAGACGCCTTCCAGCTCGGTGCGATTGCGATTGGCCGTGGGCGTGCCAACCATGATGTCTGTTTGGCCGGCGTAGCGCGCCAACAACACGTTGAAGCCGGTTAGCAGCGTCATGAAAAGAGACGTGTTTCGGCTTTGGGAGAACGCGGTGAGATCGGCAGCCAGCTCCGGCGAGAGAGCCAGGCTGAAGAGCGCGCCGTCCCAGGTTTTTTCACTTGGTCTGGTCTTGTCCAGAGGCAGTTCCAGGACAGGGGGATCGGCGAGTTTGTTTCTCCAATATTCTAACTGCCGTTTGGCGTCCTCACTCTCCATCCATTGCCGTTGCCAAACGGCGTAATCGCCGAATTGCAAGGAGGTTGGAGCCAGGCCAGGGGCCTCTCCCCTGTTAAAGGCCACGTAGTATTGTGCCAGTTCCTTCAGGAACAGGTCGATACTCCAACCATCGGTAATGATGTGGTGGAAATTCACGATCATCACATATTGAGATTGGCCCAACGCCATGACCTTCAATTTGAAAAGGGGCGTTTGCATGAGGTCGAACGTTTCCATGGAGGCTTCACGAGCCAGCTCGCCCGCTCTCGCCAATGGATCCGGCTCTGCGGTCAGGTCTTGAACGGCGATTTGGGGCCTGAACGGCGGGAGAACCTTTTGTAGGGTTTGGCCGTCGATCTGCACAAAGATGGTGCGCAAGCTTTCATGGCGAGACACCATGGCGGCGCAAGCTTCTTCAATGGCCTCCAGATTTAAGGGACCTTCTATCTTCCACGCTTCAGAGATGTTGTAGGCGAAGAGATCCGGGTTCAACTGTTGGATGAACCACAGGCCGTTTTGGGAATAGGATACCGGGAAGGTCTCCCCTCGGTCTGTTTGAGAGAAGGCGGGGACGTCTGCCGCTGATCGCGGCTCCAGGCCTTCGACGAAGGCAGCCAGCGCTTGCAGGGTGGGATGGTCAAAAAGGGCGCGAATGGGCAGTTCCAGGTTCATGCGATCCCGCACCATGGCCACCACCCGAGCCGCCATGAGGGAGTGCCCGCCCAGTTTGAAGAATTGGTCATGGATGCCTACTTCAGGGATATCCAGTATGTCGCGCCAAATAGCGGCCAACGCCTTTTCAGCATCGCTTTCAGGGGCGACGAAAGCCTCCGTCTGGGTTTTGTCCAGCTTGGGCTCGGGCAAAGCGGAACGATTGATCTTGCCGTTGGGCGTGAGCGGGAATCGCTCCAGGAATACAAAGATCTCGGGAACCATGTACTCGGGAACTGCTTCGGCCAGCCAATCTCTCAACTGGTCTTCCGGTTCAGGGTTGATTTCCTGTTCCTCTGCGCTGAGCTGAATATAGGCTACCAGCCGTTTGACGTCCTTGCCGACGACGGTGACCAGATTCTTTTCAACTGCCGGGTATTTGCCCAATCGGGTTTCAATTTCACCCAACTCGATGCGGAACCCGCGAAGCTTGATCTGGTGGTCGATTCGGCCCAGGAAGAGCATGTCGCCTCCGGGAAGGAAGCGCACGAGATCGCCGGTGCGATAGAGTCGTGAACCGCTAGGGCCATAAGGGTTGGGGATGTATTTCTCCGCTGTGGCGGAGGGTCTTTTCAAGTATCCACGGCTTAAGCCTGTTCCCCCCAGCAGCAGCTCGCCTGGCAGGCCTTCGGGTTGGAGATCTAATGCCCGATCACAGACATAGGCTTGGGTGTTGGCAATGGGTTTGCCAATATGGGGCACGGCTTCCGGGTCTCGGCTCAGTAGGGTTCCGGTGGAGTAGGTGGTGTCTTCCGAGGGACCGTATAGATTGTTGACGCATTCCACCTGCGCGTTCTCGTAGATACGCACAATCAAAGCCTGTTGGAACGGCTCGCCAGCCAGGTTCACAGCGCGCACGGAAGGCGGCAGCGGGCCAACCCCAACCAGTTCCGCAATGGCCGAGGGCACCGTGTTGATGAGGGTTACTTCCTCCACCGCGGGCAACTCGTGAAGATAGAGAATGTTCTCGGCGAGAATGATCTTCCCGCCCAAGGCCAGCGGCAGGAACAGCTCGTAGATGCTCAGATCGAAACACACGGAAGTGGAAGCCAGGACACCCTGCAAATGTTCGGGTTTGAACCAGGATTCAGCCCAGGTCAGCAATGCGCCGGCCGCCCTGTGGGAAATGGCCACGCCTTTGGGTTTGCCCGTTGATCCCGAGGTGTAGATGACATAGGCGAGTCGGTCAACTCCCGCTGAAATTTGGGGAAGATTGTCACCAGGCATGGCCTCTATTTCAGAAGCCAGGGCGTCTGGACATAAGATGGCTGCTTCCGTTTTCGGCAGACCAGGCGCCAGCTCCGTTTCGGTTAAGACGACCGGAGCGGCGGAATCGGCAATCATATAAGCAATGCGGTCTTCGGGGTAATTGGGATCCATGGGCACATAGGCGGCGCCCGTTTTGAGCACAGCGAGCAGACTGACAACCAGATGCTCGGTTCGGGTCATGCAAACCGCAACCAGGGTCTCCGGACCAACGCCCCCTTCGGCCAGGTAATGGGCCAGACGATTGGCCCGCTCGTTCAGGATTTCGTAGGTCAGGCGGGTTTCCCCCGCAATGAGCGCTGGAGCTTGGGGTGTTTTGTTTACCTGCCGCTGGAAATAGCCGTGAAGATCGTAATCGGGCAATTCCAAGGCTGTTTCGTTCCAGCGGTCTATGAGCTGGCGCTCCTCAGGGGTCAACAAGGAAATGCGGTGAACCGGGGCTTGCGGTTCTTGGACGATTCGATTGAGAATAGCCTGGTAGTGGCGCGCCATCCGGGCGATGGTCTCTGGTTTAAAAAGGCTTGTGTTGTATTCCCATTCCCCGGAAAACCCGTCTTGGGCGGCCTGGACAATGAGGGTCATATCGAAATGAGAGAAGCCGCGCTCAAAGGGATGACGAGAAACCTGGAGCTGATCCATTTCCACGGATTGGGGATCGGCCAGATAGGAGAACATGACCTGGAACAGGGGGTTCCTGCTGGAGTCACGCTCTAGCTCCATGGCATCCACCAATTTTTGGAATGGAAGATCTTGATGCTCAATAGCTTGAGAAAACTGGGCATGGGTTTCTTTGACCAATGCCATGGCGGACTTGTTGGACAGATGGAACCGGGTCACCAGCGTATTCACGAAGAAGCCGATCATGGACTGGGTGTCGGGATGGGTTCGGTTGGTTGCTGGCGCGCCAATCAAGAGGTCGTCCTGAGCAGCGTACCGGCCCAAAAGCAGGGCGTATCCGGCAAATAGGACGACAAAGGGCGTTACCCCTTCTTTGGCGGCCAGGGCTTCCACGGCGTCTGACAGGCGGGGGTCGAGGGAGAATCGGAGAGATGCGCCCTCAAACTGAACTACATCGGGACGTTGGAAATCAGTGGGCAGGGTGAGAACGGGCGGGTCCGCCAGGCGTTCCTTCTGCCATGCGATCTCCTCATCAAAACTGTGATCCTTCAAGCGGTTGTGCTGCCAGGCCGTGTAATCCGCATACTGAGCGGCCAAAGCGGGCAATTGGGGTTGAACCCCTACTTTCAAAGCGCTGTAGGTCTGGGCCAGCTCTTCAACAAAGATCTCCATGGAAGCGCCGTCGGCCACAATATGATGCACGGTCACGAGCAGGACATGATCGTTTTCGCCCAATTGGAAAAGCGTGAAACGCACGAGAGGGCCATGGGCCAGATCAAAGGACTTTCGGCCCTCGGCCACCAATGCGGCATCCAACTGGTCCCTGTTTTCCAGGACGCGGGTCTCCAATTTGGCTTCAGCGGATTGGCGAATCGCCTGTGTGGGCTTGCCTTCCAATTCCACAAAGACGGTTCGCAGTGATTCGTGTCGCGCAACCAGTGCATCCAAAGCCTTTTCAAGCGCTTCACTATCCAGGTCGCCTTTTAAAGAAAGGGCGACAGGGATATTATAGGCGGCGGTTCCGGGATGCATGCGGTCGATAAACCAGAGCCTGCTCTGTCCAAAGGACGAGGGAATGGGGGATTGACGATCCACCTTGGGGAGATGTTGACGTGGCGCTACGATGTTGCCTGAAAGCAAGGCGTTTATGGACCAATCGGCCTGTTGTTCAATCGTGGGGCATTGGAAGAGCACGGCCAGCGGCGGCGGCGTGGGCAGGGTGGTTTCCAATGCCGCCGCCAGTTTTCCAACCAGGAGGCTGTGCCCGCCCAAGGAGAAGAAATTCTGATCAACTGAGACCTCTTCCA
>JBNKOV010000185.1:0-8710 GCA_050294955.1 Holophagae bacterium | reverse complement strand
GCTATGCGGTTTATCCCCAATCCGTTTGGGGATCACGGTTCAAGGCTTTACCGAACGGGGGACGAGGCGGCTTTCCGCGGGGATGGTCAAATCCATTTTTTGGGGCGAATTGATTTCCAAATTAAAATACGAGGATTTCGGGTTGAGCCGGGTGAAATTGAGAATACCTTGCTGGAGCACGAAAAAGTAAATGCTGCTCAGGTGCTGCTAGTCCGTGATCAGTTAATAGCCTATATTCAGGGAGATACTGAACATCTTGGGAGATTTCTTGAAGCCAGGCTTCCAGAATATATGGTGCCTTCCATCTTTGTGCCCATAACCCAGTTTCCTATTACAGCCAATGGCAAAATTGACCGCAAGGCTTTAGCGGAAACCCCCTTGCCAACGAGCTCTGCCTCCGGTGAGGATTCTCTCGCGCCCAGGAACCCTGTTGAGGTTGGCCTGGCAGGCATTTGGACTCAACTTTTAAACCAGCCTCTCACATGCGTGCGGGACAATTTTTTTGCATTGGGCGGACACAGTCTCCTGATTGCCCAATTGCGGGACAAGGTCTCCGATCAATTTCGCGTCGAACTGCCGTTGGACTTCTTTTTTGGAAATCCAACCCTTGAAAAACAGGCAGAGGGCCTTATTCAGGCGTTGCTGTCTCATGCGTCTGATCCGGAGAAGTCGCGCATTGTTCGGCAACAAGATAGGACACAGTTTCCACTCTCTTATTCTCAGAGCAGTTTGTGGTTCATCCAATCCCTGGATCCACAAAGCGGGGCCTATAATACGCCAATAGCATGGCGAATCAAGGGGAACCTGCAACCGGATGCATGGCGAAAAGCCTTGAACCAGATCATGGGTCGCCACGAGATTTTGCACACTACCTTTCCGTCGTTCAACGGTCAGCCGGTTCAGCTCGTTGGTGAGCCTGCAAAAGCGGAGCTGGAAATTCGAGAGGTCGAAGAGGACCAGGTTCCTCAGTTGTTGACAGATTTGTCCAGGGTCCCTTTTGATTCAAAGAAGGGTCCGCTTGCTCGCTTCACGCTTTTGAAGACTGGAGAAGAGGAATGGGTTTTTCTTGTCTGCATGCATCACATGATTGTGGATGGGATTACCGTTGGCATTTTCATGGAAGAACTCGGGCAATTCTATGGGGCCATTTGTGAGGGGCGCAAGCCAGAATTACCACAACCCAAGCTGCAATTTGGAGACTATGCGGCCTGGCAAAGAGCGTCTCTTGTTGATGAAGATTTGCTAGCGTGGTGGGTTAACAAGTTAGCCAATCCTCCTGTATTAGAGCTGCCAACCGATTTTAAACGGCCTGCAGAACAATCCTTTAACGGGGACAGTTACCGTTTTCAAATTCCCGACTCTCTTGCCAACCAGTTGAAAATGCTGGGCCAATCGGAAAACGCTACGCCATTTATTACATTGTTGTCCGGTTTTGCCATTACCTTATACCGCTACACCTACCAGAAAGACATTGCCATTGGCGTGCCAATGGCGGAAAGGCCCCATGGAACTGAGCACATGATGGGCTTTCTCATAAATACCCTGGTTTTCCGGCTTTGCCTGGACGGCACAGTTCGAGAGATATTGGGCCAGACCAGAGATCTCAGTCAGGAAGCGATGCTGCATCGAGGGTTGCCATTTGAGAAACTGGTGGAAGCCATTAATCCAGACAGAGATACTTCCCGCAATGCGTTATTTGGCGCTATGTTCTCTTACTTCGCGAAAGATGCATTCAAGATTCAGATTCCAGGCGTGGAGACTGAAAAGATTCCGGTGAATAGAGGTTATGCTCATTTCGATATTTCTCTTGCCGTTGAAGAGGTAAGCCAGGGCTATTCATGCATTTTCGAATATAGCAGCGATCTGTTTCGTCGAGAAACCATTGCGAGAATGGCGGACCACTTTACTCATATTTTGGAATCTATGGCGGGCCGTCCCGATGAGGATTACCGAGAGTTGGAAATGTTGGACCGGGCTGAACTTGCTCGGCTGCATCATGTTTCTGAGCCGATTCATTTTGAGGCGGGCGACAGCATTCACCAAATGTTTGAAGCGATGGTTTTGAAAACGCCAAATGAAACGGCTGTTCTGTTGGCGGACGAAGATGGAGAGTCTCTCACATTCAAGCAGCTCAATGAAAAGGCCAACGCTTTAGCCCACCACCTGAGATCCCTCGGGGTCGGTCCGGAAAAGACGGTTGCTGTGTGCATGGAACGGTCCCCTGGCTTGATCGTCGCCATTATGGGCATACTCAAAGCCGGCGGCGCATATGCTCCTCTAGACGCCAGTCTTCCTCAGGCGCGACTCGATTTCATGATGAAAGATACGAATGCTCTTTGCGTTATTACTCAAAGCTCACTGGCTGCTCGCTTCCAAGATGAACTTTGCTTTTGTTTGGATGTCTGGGATGAGGATGGTCCGACAACAAATCCATCCCATTGCGTACATCCAGATAATGCGGCCTATATTATCTACACATCCGGTTCCACCGGAATGCCCAAGGGGACAGTTCTCTGTCATCGCACCGCGATAAACCACGCTTTCGCCATGAAAAAGGCGATTTATGACCCTTGCGGCGGTCCCATGCGCATTACTCTGAATGCGCCCTTGCATTTTGACGGTTCAGTGAAACAGGTTGTTCAACTGATTTTTGGGCGCACGCTTTGCATCATACCCGAATTGGCCCGTCGAGATGGACACGCCTTCATAAACGCATTGAAAAGACACGACATTCATTTGATGGACTGTACGCCCACCTTCATGGGCATGCTGGTGGAATCTGGCTTTTTAGAAACGACCGATCTGGCTCTGAAGGCGGGCCTGATTGGCGGTGAGTCTTTGGGACAAACGCTCTGGCAAAAACTGGCCGAGCGCCAAGACTTGCGCTTTGTGAATGTCTATGGACCCACGGAATGCACCGTGGTTACTACCTGCCGCCAGGTTTCAAGAGAAGAACTGCCAAATATTGGCTTGCCGCTCCCCAACAGTCGAACCATTGTCCTGGATCCCAACGGTTTGCCTGTCCCGGTTGGCGTGATTGGAGAACTTGTCATTTCAGGCAAGGGTTTGGCTCGAAATTACCTGAACCAGCCAGGCGCAACAGCGGCAAAGTTTACACCTGATCCCAATTCACTTGAGCCAGGCTCCAGACGATACCGCAGTGGGGACCTGTCTCGACTCCTTCCCAATGGGCTAATTGAATGTGTGGGGCGGATGGATCACCAGGTAAAGATTCGTGGATTCCGGATTGAACTTGGTGAGATAGAATCCCAACTGGATGGTCTTGATCAGGTTGGTCGAGCCGTTGTCCTTGTTCGAGAAGAAATGGGGAGCAAGTGGCTCATTGCATTTATTCAGCCTGCTCCAGAATGGGATGCAAGCTGTGAAAGTCAATTGGAAGAGTCCCTTGCCGATACCCTGCCCGAGTATATGAGGCCCCAGGCCTATGTTTTCCTGGAAAAATTGCCCCAACTGCCCAGCGGCAAAGTGGACCGAAGGGCTCTTGAAAAAATAGGGTCCGTTTCAAGGACAAGAGCTGGGAAAGAACTCTATAAGGCTCCCGAAACCCCCTGCGAAAAAACGTTGGCCCAAATTTGGATGGACCTGCTGTTATTGGAGCGTGTTGGCGTCCACGATAACTTTTTTAAACTAGGCGGCCATTCCCTCCTTGCGGTGAGAGTGGTGGCAGAGGTTCAGGAGAAAATGGGTGTAGACCTGCCCTTGAGAACCCTGTTCGAAAAACCGACCATCGCTCAATTGGCCCTTTTCTGTGATCAGTTGGGCTCTACGGTGGTCAGCGGGGTGGAAGTTGTGGATCGGAATCAATACCCCGATGGCTTTCCCCTGTCTTCCGCCCAAAATGGCATGTGGTTTATGTGGAAGATGAATCCCGGAGACCCGGTCTACAATATACCATTCGCTTACAAAATGACCGGAGATTTAGATTTATCCGCTTTGAACCGTTCTTTGACTCTTCTGGCAGCCCGCCACGAAGTGCTAAGAACCGTTTTCATCGAAAAAGACGGACGGCCCTTCCAACTGGTTAAAGAGGCCGAAAATGTGGAGGCGCGCTGTATTCCACTGAACAGTTCTTTGGATGAGGCGGCCAGGGCCACAATCTCAAAAGAAGCCTTGAAGCCCTTTGATCTATGCTTGGGTCCGCTTTTTCGGGTTTGTCTTTTCCAATTAGAGAACTCAGAAGCCGTGCTGTTGATTAATCTGCATCACATCATTGCAGATGGCTGGTCCTATAAGGTGTTGACTCGTGAACTCTGGGAGGCTTATAACGCTTTTACGGCGGGAACGGAGCCTCAATGGACCCCGCTCTCCATCCAATATCTCGACTACGCCATCTGGAAAAAGAATCGTCTTACAAGTCCGGTTCTCGAAAGATTGCTCTTTTATTGGAGGCGGCAATTGGATGGGGCGCCCGATCTGCTGGAGCTTCCCACAGATCGACCACGTTCAGGCCATACGGGTGCGGATGGCGATTATTATCCCATTCGGTTTTCGTCTGAACTATCGAAAAGCCTTTTGGTTTTGGCGGATGAATATGAGGCAACGCCTTTTATGCTCCTTCTTGCCGCCTATGGCGTGTTATTGGGCAAATACTCCGGCGCAAGGACTGTCTTGATCGGCGTTCCTGCGGCCGGTCGAAACCATCCTGAATTGCATGGACAGATCGGTTATTACATCAACACCCTTGTTATGCGTCTGGATCTGGAGGAAAAGCAGTTATTTCCCCAATTGCTCGGCCAGGTGAAAGCAACAACTCTGGACGCATTTGACCATCAGGATCTGCCCTTGGAGAAGCTGGTTGAGGTCTTGGAGCCGGAACGCCACGACGGGGCCAACCCCCTGTTTCAGGTGATGTTCGGTTTGCAAAAGGCGGATGGAGAAAACCCTGGGCCGGTGGGGATTGAGCTGCAACCCGTAGATTTGGAATTCCAATCCGCCCGCATGGATTTGTCCCTTGCCCTTTTTCAAACAGAGGACGGTTTCCACGGCGGATTGGAGTACAAAACGGGGCTTTTCAATCAAGCAACCATTGCCCGCATGGCCAGTCATTACACGACGCTTTTGGAGTCCCTTTGCGCAAATTCGAATGGGGCGATCGGTGAAGTCAACATGATGGATGAAGCCGAAAAGTTACTGGTTCTGGAAACCTGGAACCAAACGCGACGGTCTTTTCCAATTGACAAGCTGATTCACGAGCTGGTCCAGGAAACTGCACTGAGCCATCCCGATCTATTGGCGGTTAACCGGGATTTAACTTTTCACCAGTTGAACAATCGCGCCAACGGTCTTGCCCGCAAATTACAAGATTTGGGCGTGGGTCCAGAAGTTGGTGTCGGCGTTTTGATGGACCATTCGCCTGATTCAATTTCCGCATGTCTGGGGATTTTAAAGGCTGGCGGCTGTTTCGTGCCAATGCTGCCCGACACCCCTCATGACAGGGTGGCCTATATCCTTGAGGACGCTCATATTTCCATCCTTATTCTCGGTGAAGAACAAAGAGCGGCTTTCCAGGATTTTTCCGGGACTCTGATCACGCCTTCTCAGTTCTGCGATCCAAATGAATCCCACCCCAACCCACACTCCGGAGCCGGTCTCAAAAATCGGGCTTATATCATTTATACTTCTGGCTCCACGGGGCGTCCAAAGGGCGTGGTTGTCAGCCACGAGAACATGCTCTTTGTGGTGTTTCTATACATCCGATTTTTCCAGGTGGAGCCGGGCATGCGAGCGAGCATTCTGGCCAGTCCAGCCTTCGACGCCTGCATCGGAGAAATATGGCCCAATCTGGTTGTCGGCGTGGGCTTGCACATTCCGGAAAAAGAAACCCGCTACAGCGCTCAAGCCCTGCTGGCATGGTTTGAGGAGACAGGGGTCACTCACGGATTTGTGCCCAGGCCCCTGCTTGAAGCCATTATGAAAGAGCCGCCGCCGCAAGGGTTGGCGATGAAGCGGCTTTTCACAGGCGGGGACAAGTTGAGCCTCAGGCCCCCAATCGGGTTTCCTATAGAAGTGAACAATCAATACGGGCCAACCGAAGGCACCGTGGTGGCTACGTGCATTCGGGTTGAACCTGGGGAGGGCGCGCCATCTATTGGGCGGCCCATGGAGAATGTGACCTGTTATATTTTAGATCGGTTCTTTCGTCCCACGCCTCTGGGGGTTTCCGGTGAACTGGTTCTAGGCGGTCCAGGTCTCAGTCGAGGCTATGTGGGCAAACCCGCCATGACCGCAGAAGTGTTTACGCCCAACCCGTTTTCCGGCACGCCGGGAGATCGGTTGTACCGCACCGGCGATCTCACTCGCTATGAGGAAAATGGCGAGATTCAGTTTTTGGGCCGCATCGATTTTCAAGTGAAGATTCGAGGGTTCCGCATCGAGCTGGGTGAAATTGAAAATCAGTTGCTCCGTCATCCCGATGTGGAGGGCGCGGTTGTGTTGGTTTATGAAAGCGCCCCAGGAAACAAGCAGTTGGCGGCCTATGTGGCCTGTGGTGAACAGGAGCCCGACCCCTCTGATTTAGAAGTGTTCCTGGCGCAACAGCTACCGGCTTACATGATTCCCGCTTCCTTTGTCATCATGGCGCGTTTCCCTTCAACATCAAGTGGAAAGATTGATCGTAAGGCGTTGTCCTCGATGCCTTTGAGTGTTTCAAAGCCGTTGGCGCCATTGCGAGAGACCAACCCGGTTGAGGAGCGGCTTATCGCCATTTGGAGCGAGGTGCTTGGTCGAGACGGCATCGGTCCCGACGACCACTTTTTCCAATTGGGAGGCCATTCTCTCCTGCTAACCCAAGCCGCCTCCAGAGTGGACGAACAGTTTCTCTTGGACCTGCCCCTTCGCGTTTATTTTCAACAACCCGTCCTCAAAGATCTGGCGCGCACGATTATCCTGGCGCTCATAGAATCTCGCCACGTTGGGGCAAGCGACGCGCCTCACTTGGGGCGGCGGGCTGAAGATCTCATTTCTCTCCCCCTGTCACAGGCGCAACGGCGGCTGTGGATCATTCATCAACTGGATCCCCAAAGCACTGCCTACCATATTCCAATGGCCTATGTTCTCAAGGGCGAGGTTCATTTCGAGGCCATGCAACAGTCTATGGAATATCTCGTTGCCCGACATGCCGCTCTTCGAACCACTTTTTTGGCAACGGAAGGGGAGCCCCGTCAGGTGATTGGGGATGCAGTTCCCCAAATGAATTTTTTCGAGGATCGAAGAGGGGAGGACTTTCAAACCGACGATCTCTTGAGTCATTCCATTATGGCCCCTTTCAATTTAGAGACCGGTCCACTTTTCCGATGGGTTCTCATTCAAGTTAACGACGAGACCCATGTCCTGGCAATGAACGCGCATCATATCGTCTTTGACGGTTGGTCCCTGAATGTGTTCATGCGGGAGCTGGGTCTGTGCTATCGCGCGTTCTCCACCGGCGGTTCTCCCGATCTCAGTCCTCTTAACATAGATTACGCCGACTATGCCTTGTGGCAACAAAAATGGTTGAATTCCAAGAAGTTGCTGGAGTTGGTAGATTGGTGGAGACAGACCTTGGACGGCGCGCCCACCCTGGAACTGCCCATTGATCGATCCCGACCCGCTGAACTGACCTTTAACGGGGATCAGATCTCCTTTGCTATTGACTCAACCCTCAGAGATGGCGTCAAAAAATATGCGCTTCAAGATGATGTGACCCCCTTTGTTGTTTTGTACTCGGTTTTCAACCTCCTGTTGGCTCGCTATTCCGGGCAGCAGGATATCGTAACAGGCACATCTGCGGCAGGGCGAAACCGTCGAGAGCTTGAGTCGCTTATTGGTTTTTTTGTGAATACCTTGGCGATTCGAGTAGATCTTTCCCAATCGGTTACTTTTCATGAGCTTACGGCTCAGGTAAAGCAGTGCGTGCTTCAGGCCTTCGACCACCAGGACGCCCCTTTCGACAAACTGGTGGAAGCGCTTGAGTCAGATCGAGACGCCAGTCGAAACCCCCTTTTCCAGGTGGCGTTTAATCTGGTTGAACTGGAGAGTGATGAAGACCAGATTCCCGGTCTGAAAACAGAGGCCCTGCGTCTGAATCGCAGGCTCTCCCATTTCGATCTTGGCTTGGGTTTTATACCCGGAGCGAAGGGGTTTACAGGGTATTTCACCTACAACACGGCCCTGTTCCAAGGCGCCACCATACAAAGGATGGCAAGGCATTACATCAACTTGCTGAAGCATCTTCTCGCCAAACCCACGGCCCCAATTGCCAGCATCCCTCTCATGGAGCCGGAGGAACTGCAGACGTTGCTGGTTTCCTGGAATCGGAACCATGTCGAGCACCCTCAATATCCCGGTTTCGCCCAGTGCTTTGAAGCTCAGGTGGAGCGAACCCCTCAAGCCATTGCCCTGATTTATCGCGATCAACAGATGACCTACGCCAAGGCTAATGAGGAAGCCAATAGACACGCGGCCTATTTGAGAGAACAGGGCGTTGGACCAGAGGTTCTGGTTGGCAATTTCCAGGAGCGCTCCCTGCCTATGATGGTGGCTTTTCTCGCTATTCTAAAGGCGGGCGGCGTTTATGTTCCACTGGATCCTGAGTTGCCCGAAGAGCGACTGGCCATGCTGGTGGAAAGCCCTAGCATGAAGGTGGTGATCACTGAATCTCAATTTGAGGCAAAGCTCCCAGATTTTCATGGTCGTCTGGTGGTTACGGATC
>JBNKOV010000184.1:321-8743 GCA_050294955.1 Holophagae bacterium | reverse complement strand
CCAGCTCCCCTTTTTTTCTGCCAACACAATGCAAAGCCGCTTATCTGCCTTCCCGTCCACCAGCCGCAGGCCATCCAATTCAGGCACAGCTCGAACCACGCATTTTCCAGCGCCCTGGGGCATGGTGATCCAAGTCTTTCCCATGATTTTCCTGAACACAACCCCATCAAAAACCTGGGAGGAAGCGCAGTTCAGGGTAGCAGCTATTCGCACACGGCGTATCAACTTACCCGCCGTTTCGGTAAACACGTGTTCTTGCAGGTGTTGATCACCAACCGTGTAAATAATGCCGTCCCTGCTGAAAACGGCCAATGCAGGCGCCTTCCCCAGATCCTGATCTTGTGGTCCTTTAAAAGCAACCATCTGTTTTTCAAGAATCGCGAGAACCGGTTTGCCGGAAGGCGTAGCGCCAACATAGGTCTTTTCCCCTGATAGGCCTGAGAACAAGCGCCTTTCATTCCTATACAACTCATTTCGAGTGACCACGTATAAAGCTCCCCAAAGAGGAAATACTCGAACAACAGAACTGGGATAGCGCCATTCTCGCGTTATCTTAAAGGAACCCGCAACACGATGGTTCGTCGGCATGAAAGTCGCAGATGAAGCAAGGTTGGCCGATACATCAGGCGGCGCGCCTCGTCCTCCGTCCCGAAACACCCACTGAAACCAATCCAGCATCGCAGAGGGAACCGAATTGAGGGGTTCCGCGGAAGGGGGCAGAGTTGCGCCATTGTGAAAAACGGAAACGCCGTGATCCATTCGAAGCAACCACTGTGAGGCCTTATACTTGGGGTGCCCTCCTTTGTAGGGATGAACTCCGATAAATAGTTGAAAGGCCAATATTGCAAAGGAAAACCAGTCCGTTTCCTCGGAGAATCGCCCCTTGGGCGCCTGTCTGTCTCGAATGGATTCGGCAATGGCCGTCGCCCTGAACGTGGGGGTCTGATAACTGTCGGCGTCAATAAACCATGGTGTCTTTAAATCGTTCCCAACTAACAAGTTCAGCTCGTTCATGTCTACCAGAAGACATCCCGCTCTGTGAATGGCGGCCACGGTTTTAGCCATGGCGTTTGTCAGGTTGAGGATGTCTCTGCATCCCAATCCATTCTGTTGCTTAAATGATTTGGAAAAAAATCGAACTAGCGCATGGGCCTGGCTGATATAGGCCATTGTAAAACCGATGGGAGTTCTGGCTTTGTCGAACAAGACCCTTGAGGGCAGGACCACTTGGGGATGGCCGATGCTGGATAACTCGCCTATTTTTTCTGCTGGGATCATGCGGTTTGGATCGTGATAAATCTTGAAAACCCGATTTTCTTTTACGTACAAATCCGCCTCGCCGCCAGAGGCCAGATAGTCTTTATCGGCTAGGAATATGGGGTTTGCCCCTTCGGGATATACCTGTCTTTTCACGGCAAACCTCCCGTGCGGGAGCCTATAGACTCCCGCCTGTTCTTTAGGTTTTCCTAAAACCTGAGTGGGATGACTGGGGCCATTCCCCCGGAGCTGAGAACCTGACTGGTCATGCAGATGCTGCGACTCATGAATCCTGCCAGACCCGCCAGCTTGTCCGAAGTGGCGTCACCCAGATCTATGTAGTGGTCCAGGCCAGCATTTTGTTGAAAGGTCGAAAGGTACTGAGAAACATGGCCCTGAGCGGTTACTCCCACCAGAACTGTGGTTAGCAGCGACATTTCCTCGTTCTTTCGGAGCCTGGCCAGTAGTTGATGGATATGATCGGGATTTCTGCGGGAGCTGTTATCTTCACCATCTGTGATGACAAAAACAATGGCGTTCACCTGGAAATCGTTGTCTGCCAGCACCTTGCCATATCTGGCAGTGACATCTACGCACTCAAAAGCCGCTTCATACAGCGCTGTGCAGCCGCTCGGTTTCACGGCCTTGTTGTAATCCTCCTTCTTAATATTCCGCAATTCCTTGAATCCATGGACCTCGTTTAACTCGTGATTGAAAGTGCATAATCGGATCATCAGGTTGTCGCATCTCGGACTTTTCTGGCAAGACGCAACGACCGTTTTAATGCAGTCGATCAGGGCCTTTTTGTAGTGATGGACAGAACTTGAAACATCACAGACGACGCTGACCAACGTGTATTCACCAGAGCCAAGGCTGGGAATATCGGCTGCTGTGAAATGGTAGTTATTCGCCGTGGTTGTGGTAATCATATTATCGTCAAGTTTTGGCATGACGCCCTCCTCTACTTTAAATCCTGAACTCAAGCCGCTGTAAACATATCCAGAGTTGACTGCATCAAACTCATGCCTCGTGCGCTCATTTCACGGACAAACTCTTCTCCCATTTTTTCGCATCCCGGCACGCTGGAACAGCAATCTTCAAGCAGGACAAACTTTTGAATGTTTTCTTCGCCAAAATTGTCTGCAATATCTCGGATCGTGTTGGCGACACAATGGCTTAGCGCTTCGCCCGCGATGAATACCTGCGCCACTTCAGGGTCTTGCAGCACATCAATCAGGCTGGTGTTCAATTGGGTTGTTGGATCGGCTGGATCCTCAACCTCCGCCTTTACGGCGCTGTAATGCTCCGTCCAGATATTGCTGCCCTTGGTCACATAGTTCACAATGGCGAAGTTCTGCCTTTCCCAGCGCCGAAGTTGTTGAGAAAGATTATCATCCACCGCATGCCCCCATGATCCGATAATGCAGTGGGGCGGCCAGATCGTTAGATCGTACCTGCCAAGAATCGCCAACTGGGAAGCATACTCCTCCGCCCGAATGTTCCAACTGGGGATGCGAGTTCGCATTCTGCCGCTGGTTACGTCGTCCAGTGTGATATTGGTGAAAGGCTTGGGGTGCTCTCCGTTGTTGTCCAACCAGAAAATAGGATGGGCTATGTCCACCTCTCGGTGGCTATCCAAGGTAACGTGAATATCGTCGATATCTCGTGCGTTTCTCTCAACAAAATTGGCCAAGCGCTTCATATCCTCAACGGCTCCGGGCACAGAAAGCGCTCCATTTAATTGAACAAAGTCATTTTGTGGATCGATGATAAGAAGATGATTTTTCATGATGTCGCCTCCAGACTTATTTGCTCATTAACACTAAGGAGTAGCTAAAAAAAGGAGAGCAGCGACTCCCCTTCGACCTTAGTGGTTATCAAACACTATTATGTACGCAACTGCCACTGGCAGGTTTCAATGGGGATCATTTTTTTGAAAAGAAAATGGAGGAGGCGGGGAAGAAGTGCGGATGACAAGTGGGAAAGGTCGTAAAGAGGCAACCCAACAAAACAAATGTGAGAAGATGATGAACAAAGAATCAGAATTGAACGAGATTCGCTGATTTAGCCGCGAAAAACATTTTAAATCAGATATTTCTGACACTCTTTTAACTGGAAAAAACCTAATGCCGCCTTGAATTTCCGTCCTGAAAATGCTACCTTATATACATCAAACGGCGCAAAAATTGGCGCAGTTGAAACCCCGCCGGTTCGACATTCGCCTCATAGCTCGCCGTATTCATCAACCCCATAAACTACCGGCATCGCGAATCTCAGAATCATGGATGCATCCATTCCTAGCGCCGAGCCGGAAAGCTTATTAACGGTCTCAACATCTTCACCCCAACAGATGGCCCTGGTGTCTCGTTGCAGCCCAAATTGGACGTTGCTCCCAGCAACCTGAGATGGATCGTGATTTCAAGACACTCATTAATCAGACCTTAATTTTTTGGAGGAAAAGCATGCAGCGTCTGAAAACAATCATTTTTACAGTGGCAGCCCTGATGTTCACTGCGCCTCTACTGGCACAATCTTATCTACGGATCTATTATCCGGACATTGAACAAGGCGCCTCAACCGTGGTCGTTTCCCCCACGGGCAAAGCGGTGGTCATTGATGCAGGCACCGGAATGAACAACACAGAAATCCCCATCGAAGGTTTTATCAACGACCTGATGGACGCCGGCATTATCACCTCGGTGGAATACACCATCGCAACCCATTACGACGAGGATCACATCGGCCGTTTTGAGAATGTTTTTCAATATGTCAGTCTCGCTACCGGTTTGATCGCCTATGACCGTGGCGCCTACCTCAGCGTGCCTTCCACCTTCGCTTACAGTGATTATTCCTGGCAAGCCGGACTGCACAACAGGACCACGATCACGCCCAACACAAGTCTGAATCTTGGCGGCGGCGTCACGGTTCGCTGTTATGTAGTGAATGGCGAACTCCCAGACGGAACATCGGTCGATTTAACTTCTGCGCCTCAGTTTGAGAATTCCGCTTCAGTTGCGGTTGTGGTGCGTTACGGAGACTTCGACACATGGATCGGGGGAGATCTCACAGACAACCCCACTTACAGTCATCCTGCGGTTGAGAGCGCGGTGGCGCCTTTTATTGGGGACATGGACATCTACACCGTGAACCACCACGGCAGTAAATCGACGAGTTCTAACGCAACCTTTTTAAGCTCCATCAAGGCGGAAATCGCCATTAACCAGAACTCGTCCAACAACTCTCACGGCCATCCCAACGCCGACATTGTGACCCGGATTAAGGGCACCAACGATACTTTTGGCAATACGCCTCTTTTTCTGCAGACCAACCCGGGAGATCCCGATGATACACGCTCTGACGACTCCCTCGCAGATGGCATTGCGGACCCCGATGACACCAACGGCTCCCAAGGTCTCCCAGGCGCGATCACGGTAATTTCAGACGGCGGCAGCTACCAGGTGTATGGCGGCGCCATTGAACCGGTTTCCAAACTCGCGGACAGCGGCTCTCACACCATAGCGGACTTCCCTCCGGCGATTCTGCAATCCTCGTATTCTCCGGTGGTTCCCACTGCTGCTCAAACAGTGGTGGTCTCATCAGAAATTCGCGATGAAAACGCCATTACCGCTGTGATCAGTTATAGCTTGAACGGCGTAGCTCAGACCGATATTTCCATGACAAAAGTGACCGGCACAGATCGCTACGAAGGAACCATCCCCGCCCAGACAGATGGCGCTCTGATCGAGTTTCGAGTTAAGGCTACCGATAATCAGAGTCAGGTCTCCCTCTCGCGCAAACAGGGCTACTTCTCAGGAACCACGGATATTTCAGACATTCGCGCCAATGATGGAAGCGAAGTCATGAAGTACAAGGGCTATTCAGCCCGAGTCCGAGGCAATATGACTGTTGAGCCAGGGATCTTCCACACATACGTTTCCCAGATCTATGTGCAAGATTCAACAGGAGGCATCAACATTTTTGACGGCAGCCTTTTGCCCATTGATCGCGGCGACGACGTAAGTTTTGTTGGGAAAATAGATCAATACTCCGGCGCCGCTCAAATTGTAATTGCAGAATCCTATGGCAACTACGGCTACACAAAACACGGTTCCGGAACAACGCCATCTCCCATCACGGCAACGGTTTCTCAAATCGACGAGTCCTATGAGGGCAAGCTGGTTCGAATCAACAACGTCGTTCTCACTGCTGCAAGCGACCCCATTCCAGGTTCTGGCAACGGAAATGTCACCATAACAGACGATAACGAAGTGAGCACCCTCACCCTGAGAGTGGACGGCGACACCGATATTCCCGGGGCGAACACGCCTGTTGGAACATTTGACATCATCGGGGTGATCAGTCAATTCGATTCATCTGTTCCTCTCACTTGGGGATATCAGATTGTACCCCGCGAAAAGGCGGACTTCATTACCGAGGAAGTGAATCACCCCGCAGTGATTATCAGTGAAATCCATGCAGATCCCGATGCCACGAATGGCGACGCAAACGGAGACGGAAGCGTTAGCAGCACTCAAGACGAGTTTGTGGAAATTGTGAACACAACTCTAGATTATCAAGACATTAGCGGCTGGGTGATTGCAGACGACAACAGTGACCGTTTCACCTTCCCCGCCAATACAATTCTTCCACCACGAGAGGCAGCAGTGGTCTTTTCCGGTGGAACGCCAACGGGCGATTTTGGAAACTGTTCCGCCAACGGATTTGTTTTCACAGCGGGCTCTCTTGGCCTGAATAACTCTGGCGACACCGTGACACTTAAGAACGGTTCAGCCGTTACGGTTCAAGCCGTAACCTATGGCAGCGAAGGCGGAGACGACCAGTCTCTCACTCGCAGCCCGGATTGGACAAACGCTCCCATGGTGAAACACACGACCACTTCTTCGGGTCTTCGTTTCTCACCCGGAACCAAAACCGACGGATCCGCCTACACACTGGCTCCTGGCAAGCTCTACATCAGTGAAGTCCTTTACGACCCCACCGGAGCAGACGGCGACCTGGAGTGGATTGAGTTATACAATGCATCGACTGAAACCATTGACATGAGCGGCTTAAGCATTGGCGCAGGCGGCACGACCTACCAAAGCATGCAACTGGATTTGACCGGTACCATTGGCGCAGGGTCCACCTTCGTCATTGGCGGCACGGTGAGCAGCGGAGATAATGGCAACCCAACTTTTGACTGGGCCTTCAACTTCAGCCCCGATTTGCAGAACAGTGGAACTACGGCTGATGGCGTGGCCCTGTTCAATGTAGACAAAGACAGGGTTACTTCATCCACAATCCCCATCGATGCTGTAGTATACGGCACGACCAACACAAACAACCTGTTGGACGTAGACGGCAACGCCGCCACCCCCCATGTGGCCGACGCGCCTCAAGGCTCTTCAATTGAGAGAACAACCCTTAGCGGAGGATGGCAGGTGCAGGCGTCTCCCGATCCCAATAATGTGAATATTACAACAAGCGGCTCAGGCAGTCCTTCAGACGTCATTATTTCGGAAGTCTTCTATGACTATTCGGGAAGCGACAACGGGTACGAATGGGTCGAATTGTACAACAAGGGATCCTACGCGGTAGACCTTTCGACCATGAGCCTGGGCAGCGGCGGCTCGGACTATACAACCATGACGGCCCAATTGTCCGGCACCATACAGCCTGGCCAGACCTTTGTTGTTGGGGGATCCAGCACCAATTCATCCAACGGCAGCCCCTCTTACGATCTGGTCCTCAATTTCAGCCCAGATATCCAAAACAGCGGATCGCCCGGAGACGGCGTGGCGCTGTTCGACGTCCTTGCTACAGCGATTACGTCGTCAACGGTTCCCATTGACGCGGTAGTCTTCGGGTCCAATAATAACAGCGGCCTAATAGACGAAACCGGAAGCGCCAATGCTCCAGAAGTGGGTGACGCTCCGGCTGGATCATCCATTGAGCGAACCAGCCTTGCTGGAGCATGGCAAATTCAGGCCACGCCCGATCCCAACAACGTAACTTTCTAATTCAATTTTAACCTGCGAGCAAAAAGGGAGCTCCGGCTCCCTTTTTTTATAAATGCAAAAAATCAAGAACGTTTTATGAATGATGATCCATGCTACAATTCCCTGTGAGGATTGTTCAGATCCCGGGAGTTGAGGAATGATGGCTCGTCGTCTCATTGTTTGTGTCTTGTTTTTCTCGGTTTTGGCCGCCATGGCCTCCAGTACCGGAGAAGCCAGAATTCGCGTTCTAGTTGTTGGGGACAGCTGGGCCGAGTTCATGTGGGACGACAGGGCGCTACGAGACATTTTCGCAGCCAACGGCAGGTCAGATGTTCTGGAAAAAGGAGACGTTACCGCTATCAGTGGAACGACCGCAGCCGATTGGGCTACGCCAACGAACCTGCAAATGATCACCGATGAACTAAACGCCAATCCCTTTGTAGAAGTTGTGCAGTTAACCATGGGCGGCAACGATTTTTTGGCGGGAGAAAGTGGCGGCGGCTGGCACACAGGCATGACGGGCGCAGAGCAAGACGCCTTGTTTCAACTCATTGCCGAGGATATCCAGACGGTAATTGATCACATTCATTTTATAAATCCCAGCATGAAGATACTCCTGAGTTTTTACGACTATCCCAATTTCCAGGAGTCGCTGACCGGCATTATGAGTTTTTTCTGTGAACCTATGTGGCAAGATATGGGATCTCCAAACGTCCTTGAATTAAACGAGGTCATGATATCTTTCCTTGATCTGGCTGACGGCATTGCCGCCGGACAACCCGATGTTTACACCGTGAGACACCAGGGTCTTATGCAGTTTCATTTCGGATATCTCTCTCAGGGGATTTTGCCAGGTGATTTGCCTCTTCCAGGAAATCCCTTATTGCCCAGCCCTCCAGAGGCCATGCGCTTCTTCAACCAGGATTGCATACACCTCAGTGCCCAAGGACATCGAATCGTTGCCCAAAATATGTGGGATTCATTTTATAAAGACGCTTTTTGCACCACGGTTGCTGAATATCTGCAAGCTCTGGCCAGTTGGCCAGTTACCACAATCTTGGATTTAACAGAGGCGCTAAATCGTCGGTGTCCTCCATAGACATCACCGCTCTGTAAAAAAGTAGATTCATCTCAACGTTTTGGACGTTTTTATCGTCTAATATGCA
>JBNKOV010000184.1:0-311 GCA_050294955.1 Holophagae bacterium | reverse complement strand
AAAGGGGCGGCAAGGGCTTTAAATTCTCTTCCGTTTGGGCTAGACTTTAGCCAAATGATGACTACAGAAGGTGGTTTGCAACAATGATCTCAGGTTGGATGAATAGTATGAAAACATATTCCGTAGGGCTTCTAATCGGCGCATTACTTTTGACAGCGTCGCATGGTTTTGCACAGAAAGATCCAAATGGCAATGAAGAAAAGACCACGCTCCAATACGGAAAGGATCATAACATCAAGGTGATCATGAAAGGGCGCGCTGGTAATCTGGAGCTTTATACATCGGCAAAAGAGGAAGGCCAGATTCTCACG
>JBNKOV010000183.1:0-8809 GCA_050294955.1 Holophagae bacterium | reverse complement strand
GGTGATGGGCATGTGTTCCTCCTTTTCTATTGCTTATGAAGCTTGGAACAGGTTTGGCGCGCATCTACGTATTTTAGCATAAAAGTCATTGAATAGCCAGTGTTTCACTCGCTGAAAGCCCCTGGATGTTTGGCTGCCTGTGATGTTTAGCGAATTTGAATTTATAGGATTCATGGCTCCAAATCTGGTTGGCAATCCGGTCTCATTTTGCGACGCCAGCCTGCGGGTCAGTCTGGCGAGAACTCTTTTCAAGAATTTTTTCCCCTAGCGTTTGGCGGTTCCGGAATCTGGTGTATACTAAACCTGATGTATGTTTTAATCCTAGTCGTGTTAGGTGTTTGCATTATATTTTTTTTGATCCATGGATGACCGGCCTGGTCCTAACGAATTTATTTAATATCTTAAAGTAAGGAAAGGTCTATGTTTATTCTCATTGCCATGGTTGGGTTTTTGTCCAGCGACGCCCGATTGGAAAAGGAGCTGATGCAGCAGTCGCACATTTTCGCCATCGACAATAACGCAGCTATTTCCAATAAAGATTGGGATGATTTTCACCTCTGGACTGGCGCGAGCTGGGTGACGCCATTTAAGTCGGAGTCTGGGGATGGCCATTGGCAAAGCGATTTTAAGAAAATTTTAGGGGCCGCTATTTCACCAGATGGAAAAACCATTCTCATTGCTGGGGCTCATCAAACGCTTCACGAAGGCAAGCCTGCCATATTCATCTGGCGTGATAAGAAATTGGCCACACTTTTTGGTTATCTCGGTAATCCCAGGCCTCTTATTGATATTCAGGACCAGCCTGGCATGTTGGTCTATTTCAAGAAGAGCTTCAAGGAAGGCCTCTTCGCAAAAATGAAGGGAAACAAAGCCTACGCAACCTTTTTCTGGAGTGGGGACTCCAGGCATTCACTGGTAATGACCCCCAAAGTGTTTTTTCGCCTGGATTTGGAAGCGTTGGAAGTCTCTCAAGGGTCCATGAGCAAACATCGGCGCTCCATGCTCCCCTTCCATCAAAGCTCCCAAACCCTGGGCGACGATCTTTTGCCGCCCGATGTAGTGTACGGTAAAGATCAAAACAACCCCATTGTCTTCGGCCAGGACCGGATCACCCAATTCAGTTGGAAAAGTCCTCAAAACGAGGTGCTCCTCTCGCTAGGGAAGATTCCCAGTCGGAAAGACCTTTTCGGGAAAAAAGTAAAGAAGAGAAAGGAGACCTCTATTTATTTTAAGTCAGGGGTTTACGATGGCTATTATGAGGTGGGCGACTATGTGTTGGACCACAGTGGAAATGCTCGGCTGGGCATAGGAAAGAACCAGTTTCTCCCTCGCATTAGCGAAGATCGAGCTTATGTGGCTCATTCAAAGAAAAAAGAGCTGGTGGTCTATGACTTGAAAGGGGAAAGCACCCTATTTAGAGTCCCCATACCCTGCGATTTTCTTACCGTTCGTTTCATCGACGGTCACTTCTGGGCAGTTCAAACCAAGGCGTCCACCTCCGCCTGGCAGTATGACAGCATCATTTCTTACCGTCTGGAGGGAGAGGCGTTAGTTGAGGTAGCTCGGTTTGAGCTGGAAGGAGATTTTATAAAACACACACAAGAGCGGATGATCCTATATCATGAGAACTCGGTCTACTCCTTGGACTCAAATGGAAATCGGGTCGATCTGTTCCAGTTGCCGGATGGAGAAAATCTGGAGCTTTATTGGACCATCAATGGAAAGCCTTTTCTCGATGGAATAGGGATTTGATATCAGACTGGGAGGCTTGACGCGTTTGGGTTGGGTTTTCCGGCCTCAAAGCTTCTCGTTTTTGAATTTCTATTCACTTTGGGTTACCCGAGAATAGGGTTTCGTGCTAGCATATGGGAGGTTACTAACATTGCTTTCACCAGGCTTCCTTTGCAGCTGCCGTTTTCAGTGGATGCATGCCTTTTGAAGCACGCTAATGTGCGGCGAAAACTACCCTGAATCGAGTGATGATATATGGCCAGGACAGTTGGATTATTGTACCTTATCGGTTGCCAGCCAACACGCAGATTGGTCGGCGTCGGGCGGGGCGTTTGATTGCGGGCGGGGTGTTCGGTTCGGGTTGAAACACGGAGAAAAAGATGGATAAAATCTGGTATAAGAGTTACGAAGAGAGCGTTCCACAAGAGATCGAGATCGATTGGAAACAGTCGGTGGCTGAGATTTTTGAGGACAGCTTCAAAAAGTTTAAAGACCGACCGGCGTTTACCAACCTGGGCAAAACCCTTACTTATGGTCAGTTAGACGAACTGAGCCGAAACTTTGCAGCCCATCTCCAGAGCCTGGGCCTGAAAAAAGGCGACCGGGTCGCTCTTATGATGCCCAACCTGTTGCAATATCCCGTTGCGCTGTTTGGCTTGTTGCGGGCGGGCATGACGGCTGTGAATGTGAATCCCCTGTACACGGCCCGCGAGTTGGAGCACCAGTTAAAAGACTCGGGCGCGGTGGCCATTGTCATTCTGGCCAATTTCGCCAATACCCTGGCCAAGGTCATCAACCATACAGACGTCAAGCACGTCATGGTAACCAGGATAGGGGACATGCTCGGCTTCCCCAAGGCCGCCATTGTGAACTTCGTCATCAAGTACGTGAAGAAAATGGAGCCAGCGTGGAGCATTCCTGGTGCTGTTTCCTTCAAAAGCGCCGTCTCAAAAGGCGCCTCCAAATCATTTGCCAGACCCGATATGGAACCAGAGGACATTGCATTTTTACAATATACCGGCGGGACAACGGGCCGTTCCAAGGGCGCCATCCTCACCAATCGCAACATTACCTCCAACGTTGCTCAAGCCCTTGCATGGATTGGACATACTTTTGAAGAGGGCAAGGAAATCATTGTTACGCCTCTGCCTCTCTACCATATCTTTTCTCTTACCGCCAACTGCCTCAGTTTCTCCGCATTGGGCGCGCTGAACGTGTTGATCACCAACCCCAGAGATATCCCTGCTTTTGTGAAAGAGCTCACCCAATGGCGGTTCACCGCGCTAACCGGGGTGAACACCTTGTTCAACGGGTTGCTGAACAACCCCGATTTTGCCAATGTCAATTTCGATCAGTTTAAAATGACGCTCGGCGGCGGCATGGCGGTGCAGAGACCGGTCGCAGAGAAATGGAAGGAAGTAACCGGAGTGCCCTTGATCGAAGCCTACGGATTAACCGAAACCAGCCCTGCCGCGTGCATCAACCCCTTGAACCTTAAAGAATACAACGGGTTCATAGGTTTGCCTGTGCCGTCCACNGTGGTCACCATTCGGGACGATGACGGCAAAGAAGTGCCCATGGGCGAGTCAGGTGAGCTGTGTATCCAAGGGCCTCAGGTGATGCGGGGTTATTGGAATCAGCCAGAAGAAACCAAAGCCACATTCCATGAAGACGGCGCTTTGAGAACCGGCGACGTGGCCGTAATGAACGAAGAAGGGTTCTTCAAAATCGTGGATCGCAAAAAAGACATGATCCTGGTCTCGGGTTTCAACGTGTTCCCCAATGAGATTGAGGACGTAGTGGCCGGGCACGAAAAGGTGCTGGAAGTTGCGGCAGTGGGAGTTCCCGACGCCAAATCAACGGAAGCGGTGAAACTGTTTGTGGTTAAAAAGGATCCAAGCCTGACAGCCGAAGAACTGAAAGCCTATTGCAAGGACAACCTCACGGGCTACAAATGCCCCAAGCATGTGGAGTTCCGAGATGAATTGCCCAAAACCAATGTGGGCAAAATTCTCAGACGCGCATTGAGGGACGAAGCAAAACCTTCCTGAGTTCGAAGTAAGGCGTCCATGTGAGGAACGCCTCATCAGGTTTAAAGGAATAAGGGCGTCCAGTTGGACGCCCTTCAATTTTTACTGGTAATCTGCCGTAAGGGTTAGACCAGAAAAGGTGTTATAGGCCCTCACGCTGATGTGCCAGACGCCCGCTGACGGATTGTCGATGGAACAGGTCTCCGAATTCCCGTTCTTGTAGGGTCGGCAATCGTAGCCATTGGTTGTGGGTTGAGCGTCGAAACGGATATACAAATCGCCGTCTCCTGAGCCGCCCGAGGTGTTGACTGTGAGATTGGTCGCGCACGACGGAACCGTGAGCGTGAAATGCACCCAGTTCCCCGTTGAGGCGCTCAGGTTGGTTTCGGTCCAACCGCCTGGCGTACAGCCGGAGCCCGGTTCGGTATAGCTTGCCGTCAGGCTTGCGCCCGAATAGGTGGAGTAAGCATAAATGCCTATATGCCAAGTACCTGAAGCAGGGCTGCCCACCGTGCAATCTTCGTTGCTGTTGCTGGTGTAGGAACGACAATCGAAGGTGCTTGTGGTGGGTTGGCTGCCATGTCGCAGGTACATGTCGGCGTCTCCATTATTGCCCGCAAGGGACACGTTCAGATTCGTCGCTCCCGCTGGCAGGTCGATCGTGTAGTAGGTCCACTGGCCGGAGGCAGTCCCCAAGCCTGTTGCGGTATCCCCATTATTCAAAACGTTGCCGCTTGGCTCTGTTACGGTTACAACCGAGGAGGCAGAGTCGGAAGCGCCATCGTTGTCGGTTACCGTGAGGGTCACAGTATAGCTTCCTGCCGAGGAATAGGCATGGTTGGGATCTTGGGTCGTTGAAGAACCGCCGTCTCCAAAGTCCCAGGACCATGAACTCACGGAACCGTCAGAGTCCGAACTGCCGTCGGTAAAGGCAACCGAAAGGCCCGACGCGGAATGGTTGAATGCAGCAGTTGGAGGAACATTAGACGCTGGATCAGTTGGGTTTACCGTAGCGGAAGCGCTGTCGGTGTTGCCGTCGTTGTCGGTGACGGTAAGCGTTACCGTATAGGAGCCTGCCGACGCATAGACATGGGATGGATTCTGTTGACTGGACGAAGCGCCGTCGCCAAAGTTCCAGGACCAGGACGTTACAGACCCATCGGAATCTGAGCTGTTGTCGCTAAAATCAACCGTGAGATCCGTGGTGGAGCTGGTGAACGAGGCAGAGGGCGGTGTATTGCCCGGTGATTGGTAACTTACAGAAAGCGTGACGTTTGAATAAGCTGAATAGCCCCGTAGCATGATGTGCCAGGCGCCTGCGGAAGGGGAGGGTTCGCTGCAGCTTTCGTTATTCCCAGATTGATAGGGACGGCAGTTATACGTACCGGTCGTAGGCTGTGACCCAAAACGGGTGTAAAGATCTACATCGCCGCTGCCGCCGGATGTGCTGAT
This sequence comes from Holophagae bacterium, assembly GCA_050294955.1. GTDB lineage: Bacteria > Acidobacteriota > Holophagae > Acanthopleuribacterales > Acanthopleuribacteraceae > JBNKOV01. The sequence goes on along the minus strand of JBNKOV010000183.1, from coordinate 3,596 downwards.
GGACAGATTGGTCGCTCCAGAAGGTACATTGATCACATAGCGATCTTCGCCTCCCGCCGCGCCGCTAAGCCCGCTGAGAACGTCGCCGTTATTCAGCTCGGTAGGTCCAGTGGTTCCGCCGCCCACCGGTCCCGGATCGGGGCCGGGATTGCCGTTCAGGCCGCCCTTGGCCAGCTCAATCATGTAGGCCGTAGTCAAACGCGCGAATTTCATAGCGTGGGCCGCGTTATTCCCGCTCACGGACAGCGTGTCACCAGAAGTATGAATGCTGCTATTGTACTGATTCATATAGGATTCAAACGGCATGGACGTGGCAAAACCCCGGTTATGCCAGGACGCGTGATCGGAACAACCGTAACCACAATTGTCCGTAGCCCAGGTGGCGCCGGTGTAGGTGTCGATCAAATTGCCCACAAAGCTGTTCTGAGCTGAATTAGTGTAATCCTGCATCAGCACGATATCGGGAGATGAGCCATTGTAGTTGGTCATATCCAGTTGCAAGACTCCAATAACATTGTCTCCAGCGGATTGCGCGTCTGATGCAATATCCGCCGATCCTCGCAGGCCCACCTCTTCAGCAGCGTAGGCAATGAACTTGATGGTCCGGGCCGGGGTATACCCATTTGAAAGAGCCGCCCGCATGGCTTCGGTAAAGGTGGCGATCCCCGATGCGTCGTCATCGGCCCCCGGCGCGACGCTCCCGCTTTGGTTGATCGAGTCGATATGACCGCCGATCACCACAATGTCCTGAGGTTGATGAGCGCCCGTAATCGTCATAATAACAGATGGCTGCGCAAAGCTGTGATTATAGAGTTCCACGGAGATGTCGGATCGGCCCGCTGCAATGGACTCCCACTGACTCTTCATCCAATTGGATGCGTCCACAGACGAAGAAGAGGTGTAATAGCGGGTTGTGTAGGCCGTTGACAAATGGGTGATGGTGTTCAAAATATTCTGCTCGCTCAAATCGGCCAGAACCGTATTCACCTCGCTGGCCCTATCCAGGGGATAGGTAAGCGCCATTTTAGATACAATGCTGTTGGGTGATGACCTCAGCAGGTCTCGCTGCACTTCGGCAATAGCCATCTCATAGCTGGGATGCGCCACCAGGCCTCCGCAGCGATGGTTGTTCTCGTGAAGCAACTTCGTGATCATGGGAACGTGATCTTCATCCACTTTCAGCATGGTCACCTTTCGGTGATTCTTATGGGTTTCCGACCATATGGGCAGGTCATGGTCCACAAATGCCTGTCGGATGAAAGTAAGGTCTTCAGTTGCAACAGTTACCCAGACATCGCCGCTAAACGCAACAATACCCGGCATGGTCAGCAAGAAGCCGACCAGAATACATAATCGTCTCATTAAGATATCTCCTCTTTTGTTGTTTCTTCTCCAGCAATATACCGTTGAGCTGACGCTCCTTGGGCCTTCTGGAAAATGCTTAAAGCCGACATCATGGGGTCGGACGCGAATATCACTGCAAAAAAGCCTTGTAGCTCTGCTGAAAGACCATTATACATAGTATTAAGGTTTTTTTGTAAAAAAATGTGTTTTAATTCTAGAGAATGTGTCGGTATTTGGGGCTCACTGTGGGTCTAAATGCTTGATTTCTTTTGTGATTTTGTGTGTGTCAATAAATTTACGCCCCCATTTCTGTTGGTAAAAGTTGTGGTGGCCTCTGTTTATCCTTTGTGTTGCAAACCCATTTTGCGCTGAATTTTTGATGGGGCTAATTTGGAAATGGACAGCCCGCCCGGGTGACACAAAAGCGAGATTTGAGATATAATGACCTCTGCCGGATCGGTCTATAAAGTCGAAAAAATATTCGAGAGATCAGCCATGGGCGCGCCTGATTCCCAATAACTGGGAAGCAAGGGGTTGTTGTAAAGAGTTGTGAATAATTGGGTGCTGTGGCGTTGCGCTGCAACACCTGGAAAAAAGGCTCGTAGAAAAGTAGGACAGGCATTTTTCGGGGGTGATATGAAAATGAAACCAATGAGCGTCGCGGCAGGAGCCATGCTAGTCTTGGGTATGTCCGCAGCAGGATACGCAGCGGATTGGAATCAGTACCGCGGCGCGTCGCGAAACGGGGCCTCTCAAGAGAAAAACCTCATCAGCAAATGGGAAGCCTCTGGCCCAAAAGAGGTTTGGCGCGTAGCAGTTGGCGCGGGTTATTCTGGCATCTCTGTTGTGAATAATCGCGTTTACACCATGGATTCCGATGAGAAGAGCGAATACGCCCTTTGCGCTGATGCAGCCACAGGCAAACAGTTGTGGCGCGTTCGGGTGGGCGAGCTGTTTAAAAACGATTTTGGAGACGGCCCTCGCTCCACGCCAACCGTAGACGGCGATTTGGTGTATGTTTTGAGTTCGCTGGGCAATCTTAAGGCCCTTAAAACCGCGGACGGGAGCGAGGTTTGGAGCGTCGATTTTCGCAAAAGCTACGAAAGTCCCTTGCTGCCCTGGGCATTTTGCGCTTCGCCCTTGGTGGTCGAAAATCAGTTGATCATGGAGATTGGCGGAAAAGGACCCCATGCCGTTGGCAGTTTCGACAAAAAAACGGGCAAGCTGTTGTGGAGCGCGCAGGAAGACCAGATTGCCTATTCCTCTCCCATTCTGGTAGAGTTCAACGGCGTGCGCCAACTCGTGTTTATGACCAAAAAAGAGTTGTTCGCATTGAATTTGAAGGGCGAAAAGCTATGGAGCGAACCGTTCACCCCAGAAATAGGCATTAAGCCCGCCATGCCCGTTTTCCTGGCCCCCGATCTGCTCTTTGTCTCGGCCTCCTACGATGCGGGTTGCAAGGTCGTCCGAATGGCTGCGGACGGCGACTCTGTCAAGGCTTCCACCGTTTGGGAGTCCAAGGAAATGCGGAACCACTTCAACACCAGTGTTGCTCGGGATCAGTACCTCTATGGATTTGACAAGGCCATGTTTAAATGCCTCGACTCCACCACAGGCAAGGTCATGTGGGTGAAACGTGGTCTGGGAAAGGGCTCCCTGATTACCGCTGACAAAATGGCCATAGCCTTGAGTGAACGGGGCAAATTGCATCTCGCCAAATTACAACCCGACGCCTATGAAGAACTGGCTTCTCACCAGGTGTTGTCCGGTAGGTGCTGGACTCAACCCTCCCTTGCAGAGGGACGTCTATACGTTCGAAGCAACACCGAAATGGTTTGCCTCGATCTTCGTAAGTAAGCCCGGTTAATTCAGGAGCTTCTGCTCGTATCAACTCAAGCGCGGCAGGTGCTGACAATCGCGCCGCCCCAAGAACGCCCCTATGCTGCCCCAACCTTTGGGAAGGGGCGGCATAGACGTCCGATAAACATTGGAATGGGAGGGACTCAGGCCTTTTGCGGGTCCAGTTTAACATTCCAATCACGGAATGCGCGAACAAAGTCCGCTTCCGTAATGATGCCCACCAGCTGACCATCCTCCAAAACAGGAACGCAGCCGATTTTCGCTGAAACCATTACCTCTGCGATTTCCGACAATGGCGTGTCGCTTGAGGCGAAAGCAACATTCTTGCGCATAACCTGCCCAACAGCTATATCTTCATAGATTTCATTAGCTTCCGTCTCGCCAATGCCCGA
>JBNKOV010000182.1:0-8813 GCA_050294955.1 Holophagae bacterium | reverse complement strand
TCTTTATAGTAGTGCTCGTCCAGGCGATCTTTGTTTTTTTCCAATTCCTCGAACAATTCATCGAAGCGTTCAATAATGACTACAGCAAAGTTGTTGATGAAATTCAAGGGGTTGCGAATTTCATGGGCAATTCCAGCGGTTAGAGTGCCCAAAGACGCCATTTTCTCCTGTACAACAAGCTGGTCTCTGGTTCGCATGATCTCCCGATTTTTGTTTTTCAGTTCGTGGAGGATGTGGGCTTTGGTGATGGCTGAAACGGCATGCTCCCGAAAGCGGTTAAGTCGGTGTGCGTCTTCAGGTCTAAAGGCATTTTCGTCGCTGTAGTTGTCCCAAACAACAAATCCCTGGGTGGTTCCGTGAATGATAACTGCCATGGCGATCATGGACTTGGGATTGCGTTTCAGTTTATTGGAGCCAGGCCTCATTATCTCATTTCTAACTAGAAAAATACCCTTGCCGATCTCCTCTGAGTTCTCGGTGTATCGGCTAATAAGCTCTTCCCGTGTGAAGGTGAGGTTGTGAAGGTCTTGGGAGTCATTCTGGTCATAGCCGGTAGTGGCGGCAATCCGGTAATTTTTTCGCGCGCTGTCCCAAAGTAGGAAGCCGCCTCGCTCTGCTCCTGGGAAAAGTCGTAAACCCTGATCAAGGAGAGCTTTGAGAACCGTATCCAGTGAAATCTCTTGATTGATTACTCGTACAATGTCATCCAGGGTTTGGAGTTCTGTATTGGTAGCGGCCAACTCCATGTTTTTCTCTTCCAGTTTGCGTTTCCTTCGCAGGCGTCCAGCTTCGATGGCGGCGTAGATTAGCAGGGCCATCAAAGCATAAGCGCTGTATGCCCACCAGGTTCGCCAGGGGGCAGGCAAGATTCGAATCTGAAGTTTGCGCTCTGTATCACTCCAAAGACCGTCTTTATTACTGGCTTTTACTCGAAAAAGGTAGTTCCCTGGGTCCAGATTTGTGTAATTGGCCAGCCTGTTGTCGGCTGAATTTTCGACCCAGTCCTTATCGAATGGCTCCAGTTTGTATTGATACCTGTTGCGCAGCGGGTCGGCAAAGTGCAGGGCCGCGAACTGGATGGAAAAGGCGTAATGATTGTGGTTTAGGATGATTTTCTCTGTTTGTTCTATGGTCGAGACAAGAGGCGAATCCGGGTCTTTCGATTGGAGCGGCAGGGATTGGTTCAAAACGCGGAAGTCGGTCAAAGCAACCTTTGGCGGTATGAGATCTTCTTGGATCTTCTCGGGATTAAACAGGTTAAAACCGCTTTTTCCCCCAAAGAGCAAATCCCCAGAAGCTGACTTGCAGCTAGCCTTGTTAAATAGATTGTTCTGGACACCGTCCCGTATCGTTAGGTTGCGAAAGGTTTCGGTGATAGGGTCAAACTTTGATAGGCCATTATTGGTGCCCATCCATAGAAACCCTCGATCATCCTCCAAGATGCTGTGAACGGCGTCGCTAGGCAGGCCGTCAGCGAGATAAAAATTCTTGAAAGTCTCCTGTCTAGGATCAAATCGACTGAGCCCGCCCATGGTTCCCAGCCAGAGCCAGCCGTTTTCATCCTGGTAAACGGTGTTCACTTTGTCATTGCAAAGGCTATTTGCGCCAATCCCTTTTCTAAAAGCAGTAAATCCTGGCTTTTTAGGATGTTTGCGGTTTAAGCCGCCTCCGAAAGTGGCGAACCATAAGTTTCCTGACACATCTTCTATGATATCGATAACCGTTGCATGGCTTATGCTGGAAGCGTCGGTCGGATCATGTGGGAAATGCTGAAATTTTCCGGTTTTTCGATCATACCGATCCAAGCCGCTGTCCCAGGTTCCTATCCAAAGAAGGCCCTGCTTATCTTCCAGAAGGGTCCAGATATCGAGGGAGCTGATGCTGTCAGGATCATTGGGGTCTGGAAGATATCGCACAAAATGGTTTCGCGCTTTGTCATAGCGGTTCAAGCCTCCAGCCGTTCCGACCCAAAGCACGCCCTTCTTATCTTCATATAAAGAATAAACGCCATTAAAGCTGAGGCTGTTAGGGTCTTCTGGGTCGTTGACATACCGATTGAAGCGCCCCTCTTTTCCAACGAGCTTGTTTAATCCTTCCGTGGTTCCCACCCATATGGTTTCGCTTCGATCCTCTAAAATAGCGTTCACGCCGCCCGGCGTCAGGCTTTTGGGTTTTAGGGGATGGTTCACATAGGTGTACAGCTTTGAGCCGGAACTATGGCAATATGCAAGGCCTTCGGCAGAGGTGCCAATCCACAGCATGTCTGAGTGGTCTACAAACAAACACCGGATTCGATTGTGGGGCAGACTGAAAGAATAAACCGGGTCATTTTCGTAGTTTATTGACTTTCCAGTTACCGGGTCGAAATGGGTGAGGCCGCCGCCAAACGAACCAATCCAAAATCGACCCTGTCCATCGCCTGTTATGGCGGTTATTTTAGAACCGGGAATGGAGTGGTGGTCGGCAGGGTCATGAGGAAAACCCCGAAATTGATGGTTCATTCGGTCAAAACGCAGGAGCCCTGAGAGGCCGCCAAGCCAGAGAATCCCACAGGGTTCCTCATAGATCGCGTTAATGGTGTCGCCAGACACCCCATTGCTCTCTTTTTCGGTGGGCATAAAACGTTTAAAACGATCTCTTTGGCGGTCGTAAAGGCATAATCCGCCTTTGTCCGTTCCAATCCAGAGGTTCCCGTCGAAGTCGGTGAATAAGCTCTTGATATGGGAATCTGGCAGGCTATTGGGATCTTCGATGTTGTGGCGATAATTGACAAAAACGTCTGACGTCATATCGTAACGCGAAAGCCCGCCATGAGTTCCAATCCAAAGCCAGTTGGGGTTTAGCGCATCCTGAACAATAGTTTGTACATAGTTATTGGCGAGACCGGGAGTCTTGTCAGATGAGGCTTTGAAATGTCTGAATTGATCCAGTTTAGGGTCGTAGCGATCAAGGCCGCCGCCTTCCAGTCCTACCCAAATAAATCCGGACGAATCCTCGTATACTGTGAGGAGTCGATTCTCTCCCAGGGAATTTGGGTCTTGTGGGTTGTTTCTGAAAATTTTGAATTGAATTCCATCATAGCGGTTCAATCCATCTGAGGTCGCCATCCATAGAAAACCCAGTCGATCTTGTATCACTTCGTAGACGGCTGTGTTGGACAAACCTTCATGGATCGAGAGGGAATCGAAACGGATTGGCGGTTCTTCATGCCCCGCGAACACTCCAGTGGCGAGTAAAATGAGTCCCAGGCTCGATGACAGTAAACGGATTGAGGTTTTCGTAATACGCTCCCACATAGGTCTCAATCTCCGTCCCAGCACTCCTGCAAATAATTCTACAGTTGGAGACATTTTAGCAGGGACTCATAGCTCTGGCGCTAAGTACGACAGCATTGTCAATTGAACGAACGTTCAGGCAATTTCACTCAATATCTCCTTTTCATATTCTCCAGAATTTCTAACCTTTTTTCAAGTTTAATTTGGGCATAGGCGAAAAAGGGCGTTGCTTACGACTGTTGCACAAGCGGGAAAATCCAGGTGAAAGGGTGCTGGGATTTCAATTGATGAGTACGCGATGGGATTTTTGGATTAACTCAGCGCATCTCAAGCATGGGGCGGGTGGGGAAGAAACTTGAGGTTTTCTTCTTTGCCAGCAACCTGGTTGAGGTGCCACTCATTTCTGAAAAGGGCAATGGGCAGGTCTGTCTCATCATACATCAAGGTAAAGGTTAACAGATCCGGGTTCTCCAAATCGCCATCGATCCAGCGTGAACAAGTGTATTCCAATTGATCCAGGCGACATTCGCATCGGTATTCTGTTTTCATGCGGTCTCGAAAAACTTCAAGTTGAAGTTGTCCAACGGCGGCCAATACTGGTGCATTGACAAGGGCTTTGGGGTCTTTGAATACTTGAACAACCCCTTCTTCGCCAAGCTGAGCCAGACCCTTGCGAAATGATTTATTTTGAGATTGATCCAATAGGGTAACTCGGGCGAAGAGTTCAGGAGCAAATCGAGGAAACGGCGGTATTTTGAAGTTGCCGCCCGATGCCAGAACGTCGCCAACCTTGAAGATGCCAGGATTCACAAGTCCCACAATGTCTCCGGGCCAGGCTTCCTCTATAATTTCTCGTTTTTGGCCGAACAACCTATAGGGAAAGCTAAGCTTTACCTTCTTTCCGCTGCGAAGATGCTTCACGCCCATATTCTTCTCAAATTTGCCTGTGGCAACTCTGATAAAGGCCATACGGTCCCTGTGGGCCGGATTCATATTGGCCTGAACTTTATAGACAAAGGCCGTAAAGTTCTTGTCATCGGGAGGAATGTCGCCGCTTTCCGCTGGGAGTGGTCCTGGGGGAGGCGCAAGCTGAGCAAAATTACCCAGGAAATTCTCAAGGCCGAAATTATTAATAGCACAGCCGAAATAAACAGGCGTTAGCTCGCCTTCCTCAAAATGTTCTTGCTCAAAAGGGTGGAGGGCTTCTTCCACCAGGTCGAGTTCTTCCTTAAGTAGGGACAGGTCATTGTCGCCCAATAGATTTTCAAGGGCGGGATCGTTCAGACTGGCGGAGGAGACTGGCGCCTGCCATTGACCCCCAGCAGTTCGTTCGTAAAGATGAACGGTGCCTGAGGCTCTTTCATACACGCCTTTGAAGGCGCCGGGTTCGCCAATGGGCCAGGTCATGGGAACTGCGAGAATACCAAGCACCTGTTCTACTTCTTCCAATAACTCGAAAGCGTTCTTGCCCGGTCTGTCCATCTTGTTGATAAAGGTGAAGATGGGAATACCCCGCTCACGACAAACCTTAAACAGCTTAATGGTCTGGGGCTCAACCCCTTTTACGCCGTCCAGCAGCATGATAGCGGAGTCCACCGCCATTAAAGTGCGGTAGGTGTCCTCGGAAAAGTCTTCGTGACCAGGCGTGTCCAACAGATTAAAGCAGTAACCGCCCCACTCAAACTTCAGCGCGCTGGATGTAATAGAGATGCCACGGGCTCTCTCAATCTCCATCCAGTCAGAAACGGTTTGACTTCGATTTTCCTTTTTGGTAACCATGCCCGCTTTTTGAATGGCGCCGCCATAAAGGAGCAGCTTCTCACTGAGCGTTGTCTTTCCCGCGTCAGGATGGGAAATAATGGCAAAAGTACGACGTCTTTGAATTTCATCTCGGATAGAGGTCATGGTAAAATTCCCAGCCCGAGTTTTCAAAGGGGAGACGGGCGAACAGGGCCTCAAAACTCCCGGCTCGCTAAGGATGGCGAAGGCAAATCGGGCAACTTTCAAATATTCGGAGCGCTTCTCCGTCCGGAAAATCCGGCAAGCCCGATATTGTAACACAAAGCCTGCTTACTTGACTGTGTTAATCCCTTTAGCCGGTTATGGTGAGGCCTGGTCGTTCGGCGGGGCTGGGAGATGGGGTGTTATTGGCGATATCGGACCATGCAGAGCGCAGGTCGCGCACCAGGGTTTCCAAGTGTCCCAGTGTTTTCAGGTCGTTGTGCATGCCCACTTTCATAAGTTCATTGCTGAGATAGTTGTAAATTCGGTCCAGATTGCGGGCGACGTCCCCGCCGCGGACAAAGTCCAGGCTGTTTTGAAGCTCATCTACAATAGCAAGGGTTTTATTGAGGTAGGTCACCCGGTTGGGAATGTCGCGAGCTTCAATTGCATCGTGTACCTTCTTCATGAAACGGAGCATGCCGTCATAACACATGACCACCAACTGGAGCGGAGAGGTATTGACACTATTTGCACGATACTGATTCGCTGAATAGCTTTTTGAATACCCGCCCTGCTGACGAGGAGCAGAATACATTAGTAGGAGCCTCCCTGCTTCATATAAGAGTTTATTTCCCGTGACTTTCTGCAGGATACAACGCATAACGCCGGTGTTCCAAGCTGCCGCAGATGGTAGAAAAACTCAACGCAACTGTCAAGCATTCTTGTGTTCCTTCCAATCTGCTTTATCTCAAAATACCTGAACATGATGTCCATCCTTTACCGTTCAGATCGGGTAACAACCGTACACACTTCCTATCGGGGAAGATTTGGAACTTCTTTAATGAAAGCTTGGACAAATTGTCGAATTTGTTGGGAAAAAACAGCTTCTCTGTTTTTCTTTAAAGATGAAACCCATGGGGATTTGACGGCATTTTACCACTACACCAGCCCATGATCTTTAAGTGTTAAATTAACGTCTGCAGTCTGGGGTAATTGAAATGGGGAATGGCGTTGAAGGTGACCAGGGTGAACCGGTCCTTGGTAAACAAGAATTCTGCTGTGGCGCCATTGCGTACATGCCAACTCATTTCCAGGATTGTTTCATGATTGAGATTCAAGGCGTAACCAGCAGAAACGGCTACGGGTCCGCCCGAGGAAAAGATAACAGCTCTATGGGAGCCGTTGCGCCTAACCAGTTCGATTCCGCTATGAACTCGATCTCGAAATGCCTGCCAGGACTCGTATTCCGGCACATGAATGTCCCCGTTGGCCCAGCTTCTTGTTATGCGTTGATAGTGGCTGAAATAGTCTTTTACCGAATCAGCGCTCTTGGCCTTGAGTTTTCCATCCACGATGTTGGGGTGGTTTTCCCGCGCCATAACATGGCGAACCACCGTTGCCCCCTGGTGTTCATTGAATTCTTCCAAAAATTCGGGACGAGGAAAAGCCTTTCCATTCGACTTATATACTTTGGCAACCTCTTCCATCGTCTGGTGATGACGCTTTTTGGGGCCAACGTAAACGCGATCCCATGAGCGCCCCATGGCGACCCACCAGGCGCCCAGTTCTCTGGCCTGTTCCCGGCCCAGAGTGGACAGGTTGTCGTAGTTTGCATCGTGAAAAGACGCCTGGCCGTGTCTGACAATGGTTAGGTGTCCCATATTCTCCCTTTTGCCTGATTCATGGGAATCTCCATGCGGGGTTTGTCTTAAAGTTCAAAAACCTGTCCGTCGTAGGCAACTGACATTCCAGCTTCAGTGATGTTTCTTGCGGCTTTGCCATTGGGATCTATTGCTGGATTACTGTGATTGAGATGGATGAACACAATTTTTCGACGTTCCTTTTCGGGCAACTTCCCAAAGCGGGCCATGGACTCGGCGATAAATGGATGAGGAATTTGGGACATTGGTCTACCGGGAATCTCACCATCGGCAAAAAGGGTGCCGTCTAGCAGGGCAAAATCCACTTGAGCAATGAGGTCCTCCACGTTTCGATTCCATTTCTCCCATTTATCAATGTCGGGTATGAAGAGCAACGAGCGGGAAGGCCCCTTGATTATGTACCCAAAGGTATCTGTGAACTCTTCTCTGTGAGGAACATTAAATGGGGTAATTTGGATTTGGGAATTCAGAGGGAAAGGCGTATCTGGAGCCAGCGCTTTGGGTTCCATGATGTCTTTTTCCACCAACAGGCTCCAGGGTCCGTTGCTGGAAAGAAAACGCTTCATTTTCTGGGAACCATAGACGGGGATGGCGCTGTGGTTGTAGGCTTCTGGACCCAATTGAAGCAGGCCGGTGTAATGGCCCATATGCGCATGGGTTAAAAAGATTCCATCCATTAAACGCGGTCGATGACCTGGGTCAGCCGGGCCTTGAGGCAGATGGGCCATTTTTGCGATTTGTTCTTTAATATCAGGGGTGGCGTCGATCATCCAGCGATTATTGCCCGAAACAATGAGAAGAGAGGTCACAAGGCGTCGCCATTTAGGGTCCTGGCGGGCTTTGGCGCAGTGTTCTTTTTCACAGCCGATCTGGGGCAATCCCGCATCCTGGGCTGTTCCCAAGACCAGAATTTTCGGGTTTTCCGTTCCAAAAGTTCCTGTAATTGACCCAAGTAAGATTCCCAAAAGCAAGCTGTATTTCATTTGCTCCTCCCAATGGCGACGTTGGAATTATAACCGAGCGCTCTTTGAATCAAAAGGGAAATGCCCGGAGCTGGCTTTGATGAAACTCTTTTTACGGGGGATTGGTCATTTTTGCGCGGCCTCTATGTTGGCCAGTGTTTTCTCTATGGTTTTTCGCCAGATGGAAAAACAGGGTCGTTCCGATTTGAACAATTTTAGATCCCCATCTACTTGCAGTCCGAGAAGGCAGCAATGAAGGGCCTGACGATCCAAAATGAGCTGGCTCCTGATGCGATCCATGGAGCGATGCTCCAGCCAATCAAAAAAGAGACTCCCGTCGCCCACATATTTTTTATCGCCAACAATGGGATGTCCCAATGCGGCGAGATGGGCGCGAATTTGGTTGGTGCGTCCGGTGATGGGCTTGACAACGACCTGGCTGAAGCCATTCCAATGGTCAACGCGGGTGATCTCGGTTCTCGCGGGCTTGCCATCGGGTCTGTGAATGAATCTGGTGAAGATTTCCGGGTGTCTTCCCAGGGGAAAATCGATGGATTTGCATTTGTCATCTAAAGAGCCGTAAACCATGGCCTGATAACTTTTTAGGACTTCGCCGTCCCTGAACTGTTGTTGGAAATGGTTCCTGCTTTCAGGATCGGGAGAAAAGGCGATGACCCCAGATGTTTCCAAATCCAGTCGGTGAAGCGGGGTGAGATCCGGCTCATTCAATCGATCCCTGAGGATGTGGAGCAATGAATTTTTATAGAACGAGCCAGTAGGCGTGGTCGGCATGCACGGCGGTTTGTCTACAACAATAAGTGTTTGCGACCTGAACAGAACGGGAACTTCTTTGTCCACATCCGGTTCCTCCCATGGTGGCCGAGTCAGGTCCAAAACCTGGCCGGAATGTAAAATATGGTTCTCAGCCACAGTTTGTCCGTTCACAAAGAACAGGCCCTGGTTCAACCATG
>JBNKOV010000181.1:0-8854 GCA_050294955.1 Holophagae bacterium | reverse complement strand
GAACTGCCTTCGCCAAGACTCCGTCGGCTCCCAATCTCCAGGCCACGCCTCTATCATCGATGGCGTTCCTTGCCCCGACCTCCGGATAATAAGGTGTGAATCGACGGGGTTGACGGCCCCGGTCCGAAGCAACCCACCAGGCTTGGCCGTGACGTTGAGACACCACGGCGCGGTTATGAACCCAAGACAAATTCAAGGGCTGACCAGTATCGGGAAAATCGGCTCGCCCGAGCCAGGTTCGTCTCAAAGAATCGTAGTATCTCAAGCCATTTTCATGAACAAAAACCCATATATTTTCTTGATTTTGAACATCAGTCAATTTAGAAACCTTTGCACCATAAGCCGATTCGGGATTTTGGAACAGTCTTTTCATGACAATGGTTTCATCAACCCCTGGCTGATAAAAACCCAAGTATGAAGCATTGCCAGAATGGGCCGTTACAGTTATTTGATCCGCGTCGGTAATCAAGTTCAGGTCTCTGAATTGGGACTGAGTTTCAAGGCTTATCCAACGCCAAATCCGATTTTCCAAATTATATTCCCAAATGCCTTGATCATCCGTAAAAAACAGATGTTGGGGTGTATGTATGGGATCGTGGAATACCCGTTTTAGTTGCGCCATCTCCGGCCCATTGGAGGAGGCTGCCAGAATTTCTGAAATACTACCGTTGCTCCATTGATGCACGCTGCCGTCCAGATTCACCCATGCAGCCAAGGCCTCTTCAATTGAAATGGCGGCGCTTTTTACCGGGAGAGTAACAACCTTGAAAATCACAGGTTCTGTGGAACAGGGATTGGGCATAACCAAGCTGTTCTTCTGAATAAAACTAAGCTGAAAATGGGCATTCAAAGGTCCATACAACGCCAGATAATTGCCAAGATCATAAATGCGTCCCCCTTGCGGGAGCAGGTTATGGGAAGCGGGAAACCATGACCTGTCTCTTGTGCTGTAGAATCGCAATCCATTATTGGTGGCTGCCGCGAGAGTTCCATCTTCCAACTCGCAAACGTCCGTGATATCGGTAACCCCTGGACCGGCAAATGGGTTGCGGAAATAACAGGGAGAGTTTGGAGAAAAAGGTCTTCGAACAAGGTGGCCTTTTAGATACAGATGGGTTTGAGCATCTCGAACGGTCCAGATGTGCTCGCGATCCATGGACAGTGAAACAACGGGACCCGCGCTCTCTTCTAGGATTAAAGTGCGGTCGCGCGCATTTTCTCTATCATTCCAGGTCGCAAGGGACCCCGTGAGGGCCACAAAACCATCTCCAGCCATGCCCTTTAACGCCACATCTCCCTGGCCGGGTAAATTCCAATTTCCAATCACGCGCCGGGTTAATGGGTCATACACATCCACCGCGCCACGGCCCGCCAGAAAAAGTGTTTCGTGTTCAAACAGAACATCACTCAGGGCTTTAGACGACTTTAGGGTTCGACTTCCTCCAATCAGTTCGTTGAAATCCGAGCTGACATTAAAAAGACGGCCCGATTGGGTTTTCATGAGTAAATCCCCGCTCAACTCAGCCAGTTCATCTGCATCCAAATCTTCCGGTTGCTGAATATCCCCCCAAGCTCTTCGCAAATAATCGTAGTAATACACCCGTCCCGATGCAATGAAGGCCGCGCCGTGAAGATATGGCGCCGCATCTCCAATATCCTCGGCCCGGCGTTCAAGGGGTTGGCCGGTTAACGGCTGTGCGCCTTTGGGGGTTAAAAGATAGGGCCTCTTGAGATCGTCGCCTGCAATCACCACAGCGCTTTCTTCATCCCAATACCGCATATCCTCCGCAGTTCCAACAATCTCTCTTAAAAGTACAGATGATGAGAAATCGGCACGACTGGCCGCGTCGCGGGAAAGGGCGTAAAAGCGAGTATTCAACCCGTTGAAGGAAGAGATAAAAATATGATCTCTGGCCACATATGAGCTGGGATTTGAGTTTTTCATCCAGGTCGCTTGATCCTGGTCAGGCGCATCATAGGATCGGGTCAACACATTGTGAGCCAACATCCCCTTATCCCCTGAGAAAACTACCGTATTATCAATAACCATGGCAGATCGCCAGGCATTGCTCATTGGAACTTTTGGGGATCCGGGCAATACCGAAACCGGCTGACCGTTGCCAAGGATGGAATATATGGCCCCGGATTGGGTTAGTGCCAGAACCTCCCCTTCTCTTCCCCATCGGAGCTTGACAACCCTCTCACCAGGCAGTGAATGAAAACGGCGACCCAACATCCCGAAATAACCCAAACCGTCGGGCAGACCATACCAGAACCCACCGTTCTCCGGTTCCACCAGAAAGTCGCCAACTGGAGTCTTTGAAATGGCCTCCCAATTATGAGAATCCCCATGGTAGAGGAAAACTCCGCCTTCACCTGCAAGAGCAAGGCTATTTCCCGATCCCCATGCATGTGAAAACTGCTTTAAATCCAACTCAGGGAAGACATCATTCTCCTTTAGAAGTTGGACTGGTGCTCCCTCCGGGTCATCCAACCGAAGCAGTTGATTGCATTGGTTTTGAGATTCCCGGCAGAACTGATGAGCTAAAATCCAAAGCCGTCCGCCATCATCCACTAGCATTTGATCCACAGCGGCGTTCACCGTTAAAGAGCCTGCCTCCGGGAACCCTTTGTTCAAAACGACAGGAAAGACGCCAGTTGACCCGCCAACCATAAACCGTCCCCGCCACCAAACTAGATGATCAATCTCCTTAAAAGGCAAAGCTTCAAAGAAATCCTTATTCGGCTTAACCCATTTTCGGGATTGGATTTCATAGAAACCCAACCCCCCATCTGCTGTGCCTAGAGCCAGCCACTCCCCTCCTTCAGATACTGCCACAGCCGTAAGATCTTCATGTTCAACCGGTTTGCCATTTGCATCCACGAAGCTCGTATCGCTGATGACTGCCCGCCATCCCTGCTCATCTCTACGCAACAAACCCCCATCAACACTTCGCGCCCAAAGAAAACCCGTTTCCGATTCGGAGCGCAACATGTCAAGATCATCCTTCTCTAAAAGATCGGGCTCCTCCGTAGCCCAAATCTCAGTATCAGGCTGCCAGGAATGAATTTTACCGCCAACCTGAGACAAATAAACCCGACCATCCGCCTCGTGATAAACCCCATCCAGGAAAGAACCAGGGGTTTGATGGATATTGACAAGAACTCGATTATCCGCAACGGGCTCCAATTCAACACCCTGTAACCACCCTAATCTCCGGCTTCCCTCAACAACCCCCATCCAGCTTACAAGTAGAACAAAAGTCAAAAAAAGAAACCCAAGCGCCAGAACCACATCAAACCTTTTGCCCAAGGGAAGTTTTAATGCGCGGTACTCTGCAACGAGACGATCATGCTCCGTTCTTTCCTTAATACCCCACTCGGTTTTCATGGTCCGTCTCCTAACGACCACTGGTCTTCCTCAGGACCCGCCGCCAGAAGCAGCGAACGAACTCGCTGTCGCTCCAGCTCAAAATCGTCTTCGCTCACCAAACTACCTCGTTGACGAGTAAAAAGACCTGCTCTGTTCCAAGTTTCTTGCAGGCCTCTTCCTTCAAAAGCGCTTAATTCAGCGCAATAACGATAATGAGACCCGTCGGGCAAATCGCGAAAAAGGCTGCTTGCTCTAAGTTCAACCTGTTGTTGATCTCGCCTTTGAATCGGCTTTTCCTCATAAGCAAACGCCATAGCCAGATTGAGCGATTCCAGCGCCTCCACATATGCTTCAGCGCAAGCGCTTCGACCCTCAAGCCGGGCTCTTTCCAAAGCGATATGGGTTGTCAAAAACCCAATAGCCCGAAGTGATTCAGACGCCTTGGGAAGCGAATCCAAAAAGGTCAAATCGCCACTGTGATCGGGATACCCGTCATAAGTCATATTTTCATAATACCTGCGCGCGTTTTGGATCATGGCCTGGCGCGTATCACAGGATAATGAAAGCCGGTTTTCAACCGCAGCATTCAAGGCGGTGGGTCGCGCAACAATTTCAGGGTCAAGCAACCGATCCGCCAAATCCCGATCCTCAAGTGCGGCCAGAAAAAGCAGATCGATTAAAATCGAATCCTCCAAAAATCCAGGCCGCAAACTCAGAGCAATTTCCAACTCCGATTCATTGCGCCAACGGAGCTTTTTCTCAATAAGGGAAACCAATCGATCTCGCATAAGGCCTGCAGCATCACGATTATCCCGCTCAGATCCAGGTCTTTTATCCACCATCCAGGCTTCAAAGCAATAGAGCAAAGCATGCCAGAAATTGGTTTTCCAATCTAGCGTTAGCAAATTGATATGGAAAAGAGCGGCCTGAGCGGGATGAACCCTGCTCCGATCCTTCAACCGGGCCTGCATGGCTTTTCTTCGGTGGATATTGGCCGCAAGAACCAGGGTTTGGGAAGCAGGCCGAAAACGGATAAGCCGCTTTTCAGACTCAAAGAGAAAGGCGCGCCAGACCGGAAAGCCTGAAAGTTGCAACACCAATGACTGGTGAAGACCTTTCAGCAGGGAGCCTGAAACCAGATAGGACACCAGCTTCAATATAATTAATAGGACCAGACCACCCCACAAAGCCAGGCTCCAAGGCAGGAATTGGGTGAAGAGATAGCCCTTCATGGGAAGATAGACCTGGTCGTGTACGACGTAAAGAACCCGGCCGGGACCATCTACTGGAAATACCCGAGTTATTATCAACACAACTAGCAAAGCAGGCACGCCCAGGGACAATGCAGCCACAATCAAACGCCTGGACAGGCCAACACTCCGTCTGGTCGCCGCTTTTTCGGGCATGGCTTTCAAGAGTGGGGAACGAAAATACATAAATACTGGCCTGAAACGGAACTATCCGCTTGAAACAGCCGCCGGAAGACGATGGCTTTATGCTGCTTATTTTAGAGAAAAGCCTTTGCCTTGACCATGATAAAAATGCAGAAGGGTTCGAATTCTCATTTCTACAGCTCAGTTTAACGTCTAACTGTGAGGCATAGCGCGGGCCAAGATGCATCTCATGGCTCGGAACGATTTTGGATGGCGTTGATCAGTTCCTCCAAAAGGGTCTTTAGCTGAAGAGCCTTATCTTCTGAAAAAGAGACCTCATTTAATAAGGCGCTAGGAATGCAAGAGCATTTGGACTTCAACGCCTCGCCTTCCCTGGTGAGCGTAATAAAAACCATTCGCTCATCAGACCGATCTCTGGCCCTAGAGACAAAACCCTGTTTTTCCAGTTTCTTCAGAAGCGGGGTCAAAGTATTCGACTTTAACATGGCTCGCTTGCCAATATGGGAAACCGAACAGGGCGCGTCCTCCCACAGAATCATGAGCACAACATATTGGGGATAAGTGAGCCCCAAGGGCTCCAGATGAGGCTGGTATAATCGGGTGGTGAGTCGCGAAGCCGCATATAAGGGAAAACAGAGTTGGCGACCCAGTTTAAGTAGATCGCCTTGCGGGGGTGATGGACTGGCCATATTAACTGCCAAGGGCGGCCATTACGTCTTTTTCCAACTTTTCAGGCTTGGTGGTTGGCGCAAATCGGTCAAGCACTGAGCCATCTTTACCAATGAGAAACTTGGTGAAATTCCACTTGATCTTGGAACCCAGCAAACCACCTTTTTCAGAAGTCAGCCATTGATAGATGGGGTGGGCGTTTTTGCCATTGACCTCAATCTTCTCGAAAATGGTAAAGCTGACACCGTAGTTTACAAGGCAGCTGCTTTCAATTGTATCCGCGTCACCGGGTTCCTGACCGCCAAATTGATTACAGGGAAATCCCAGAACGGCAAGGCCCTGATCCGCATATTTCTTGTGAAGCGCCTCCAGACCGGCATATTGGGGCGTAAACCCACATTTACTGGCGGTGTTCACCACTAGAACCACCTTTTCCTTGTACTGGGAAAAATCGACGGGTTCTCCTCGAAGCGTATTCGCTTTAAAGCCATAAAAACTGGTCATCTTCATTTCCTTATAAAACAATCCGGTAGATGGGTTTAAACGTTGGATATGGCCGGAACGCCTACAGGTACGACCAAAACGAGGGGCGATTAAATCGCACGCGATCTATCTTACTTCAATCACAAGAACCATGCAACCCCAGGTTTTGCGGACTTTTCTAGAAATCTTCCCAACATTTTTGATATATGCTAGACTCTGCGCTCTTATGGAACTGCCCGGCTAGGAGACAAAACATGCTGATTTCACTAATTGCCCTTTATCTTTTTTGGGAGACGCCCAAAATCGAAAACGGATTCGCCCCTACGGACGAAGCACAAAACCTGATACTAAAAGAGGATTTGCGATTTGGCGGCGGTGATGTTGAGGACATATTTATTTGGAGCGGCGCCAACCCCACAGTATCAGTTGACCCCAAGGGCAACATGTATGTGGCGGACACAGGCTCAAACAGAATACTGGTTTTCGATCCAATGGGAAAATACCTCCAGGAATTTGCCAGAAAAGGGGAAGGACCCGGCGAGTACCGCATGCTAAATCTCTTTACAGTTTTCGAAGATGGGTCGGGCCTCGGGTTGGATGTGATGGGTGATTCCGCACGTTTCCTTTTCTACGACCAAAACCTCAAATACCAGAAGGATGCAAAAGTTGAAAAGGGGCATATCTATAGAGCGCATTTCTCACCAAATGGAAAATATATGACCGTCTTATGGCTAAGCGGTTTCCAAGAGACCATCCAGAACGTATGGGGAGTCATGGACACCCAATTCAACTGGCAGCAACAGCTAAACACCTTGCCACTTGACCCCTGGGACCGATCCAGGCTGGATGATCGTGATTATTTAATGACTCGGTTTGGCAAGTTAATGGCTATTGAAATGGGTCCCCGAGGCGTTGTAGGAATGGGCGCCAAGGGTTCGGTCTTCACGGCTGTTTCAAATAAATACGAAATCACAAAGTGGAGCGCCGATCTAAAAACCCGAGAACAGGTAATTGTCAAAAAGCATAAGCCCGCCATTCGATCGGAAGCCGAAATAGACGCCCTAATTGGAGACTTCCAAGCCCGGATGAAAGAAAGAGTGCCTCCGCTTGCAGACCGTTTCACCTTGAGCGTTATGGAAGGCGCATGGGAAAAAAGCGGCCTGCCTCCAGTTAAAAATCCCCTTTTTGGCCTGCTGGTCCTGCCCAACAACTTCTTAATTGTGGTGCATACCAGAAAGGAGGACCACTCTCAAGTTGCCGACCTTTTTGATAACCATGGCGTCTTAATAGGCAACGCCGTTGCCCCAAACGGCGGATTTTGGGACACCGACGAAAAACCAAGTATGTCGTTTCGTGGCCCATTCGCATATACCATTGAAACAGTGGATGAGGAACACCAGGTAGTTCGATATCGATGGAGCGTTGGAAAATAAAGGCGAGGTTAAATTTTCCAAATCTAAGTATTCAAACCTACTAGCCCGTCTTTTATTTGTTATTAGTTGACATGAAAAACCAGTATAGGGAAATGCCATTTTCAAGTAAATTTGATCTGCATTTAACCGCAGGGCGCCTGAAACAAGTGTTAAGATCGTAGCTGGAGGAAAAACATGACCCACTCTCGCCCCGAACTGCCTTCAGATGATGAAATTCAAAAGTTGCCAAAAGACGGCGGCCCGAACTGGAACCGTCTCATTTTTGAAAGCAGCCCCTACTTGCTTCAGCACGCGTCCAACCCAGTTGACTGGCGGCCATGGGGAGATGAAGCCTTTCAAACAGCACGGGAAGAAGACAAACCCCTTTTCCTCTCCATAGGTTACGCGACCTGCCACTGGTGCCACGTCATGGAACATGAATCCTTTGAGGATGTGGGCGTTGCAGCCCTCATGAACGAGTATTTTGTCTGCGTCAAGGTAGACAAAGAGGAGCGTCCCGATCTCGACGACATTTACATGACGGCTTGTCAGGCCATGACCGGGCAGGGAGGCTGGCCATTAACTGTCATGCTCACTCACGACGGAAAACCGTTTTTTGCGGGAACCTACTTTCCCAAATTTGGCGGCTATGGACGCATGGGCATGATGCAATTGGTTCCCCAGTTGCACAAGGTGTGGATGGAGCGTCGCCAGGACATTTATCAAAGCGCCGATAAAATTCTTGACCATCTTCGCAATATGAATCATGCAAGTCCAGGAGAATCTCTCACAAAAGAAACACTCCACCTGGCTTCGTCCCGATTGGTTTCTCGATATGACGAAAAACACGGCGGCTTTGGTCACCGGCCAAAATTTCCATCACCACATAACCTGACCTTTCTCATGAGATATTGGAAAAGAAGCGGCGACAAACAGGTCCTGAACATGGCCTGCCATACCCTTCTTGCCATGAGCAAAGGCGGCCTCTTTGACCACGTGGGATTTGGGTTCCACCGCTACAGCACAGACGCCGAATGGTTATTGCCCCATTTTGAAAAGATGCTCTACGACCAGGCCACCATTGCTATGGCAAGCCTGGAAGCCTACCAGGCCACAGGATCCGAGGTTTTTGCAACCATTGCCCGACGCATATTTACCTACGTATTGAGAGATCTCACCTCCCCCGAGGGCGGCTTCTACTCCGCAGAAGATGCTGACAGCGAAGGGGTTGAAGGTAAATTCTACGTTTGGAAACCTCAGGAGATCTATGAAATTCTGGGCGCCGAGGAAGGCGCTTTTTATTGCGAAGTCTACCAGATAAAAAAAGGCGGCAATTTTAAAGATGAAGCAACGGGCCAGGATTCCGGCGAGAATATCCCACACCTCACTGAAGAACCCGCCACATTGGCCCGCCTGGCCGATTTAGAGCCTGATGCTTTCGAGAGACGTCTAGAGGCGGCTCGAGTTAAACTGTTCCAGGCGAGAGAAAAGCGCATCCACCCGTTAAAAGACGACAAAATTCT
>JBNKOV010000180.1:0-8869 GCA_050294955.1 Holophagae bacterium | reverse complement strand
TCAGTGGCGGATCCCAGGTCGCTCTCAACTTCCGGAGAATCATCTGCCGTGCTCTCATTGGAGGCCGGAGGGTCGTCTATGGTTATGCTCGGTTCAGGGGGCGTATAGTCTTCCACCGGGCCGCCGTCTTGAAATGGAACCGGGTTGGTTTCCAGGGCGGGCGCGCTGGTTGAGGCGACAGGAGATGCGCCAAAGCCCTGTTTTCCTTTGTATAGGGTCCAAAGATAGAATCCTACAAGACCCAGCACAATGACGAGTACAAACATGAAAAGCTGCAATTTCAGGCGCTGACGGCGAAAGGCCATGTCGTCCAGCTTGGTTTGCTCCTGGTGAGCCACAAAATGCGGGGTTACGTTAAATTGTTCGTGGTATTCGGCGGTTATGATGTCCTCGTCCAGCTTTAGAAACCTGGCGTAGGCTCTTAGAAAGTTGCGGGCGTATACGCCGCTGGGCAAGCTGGAAATATCGTCATTCTCCAGTGCAATGAGGAACATCTTGGCGATTTTGGTAGATTCCGCCACCTGATCTAAATCCAAATTCATTTTTTTTCTGGCCCGCTTCAAGGTTTCACCAATGGTCATAAAACCAAAACTCCCTTACCATCTCAGCAGTAGATTGCGACCACCATTTATTGGAAATTCATCCTACATCCATTATGTTATATCAACCCAGACGCCAGAACGCTTCCGACACCGCTCGGAAGCCACAAGAAGGTTGCCCTCTCGTCCACGGGAACGGGAGAATGCGCCACGCCACGGGTTGTCTCCAGGGAACCAAACTCCGAACAGAGAACCTTGCACCGGACAAGACTGAGATTCCCATCCTTCTAAGTCTAGTACTTTATGGAGCCGATGCAAAGATGAAATCGAGGGTAACCTTCAATTTCCGAGACAAAACCACTTGAAATGGCCTCTCATGGCGCTATAAAACGTCTAAAATGATGTCGGGAACGCCTACCGGCTGGGGCGATAGGGTGTATACTCCGTTGATTTCTCCGTCCAGGTCGGCCAGGTCTCGTTTGTCGCCGTAGGCGTATGCAAGGACGTCGCCCGCTTCTACTTTGTCGCCGAGATGCTTGACCATCAGGACGCCGGCCATGGGGTCCAGTTTGTCGTCGTGGCGCCCTCTGCCCGCGCCCAGATTCACCAGGAGCTGGCCCAGGCTGCGGCCATTGACGCCGCTCACGTAACCCGCCGATGCCGCATGCACGGGGCGTCTCGGGAACTGGTCGAATTCCTGGCCGAACAGTTGGTCAATATGCTGATCGGAAGCGCCCGCATGGGAGAGATAGGCCCGCAGTTTGTTGAGGGCACTTCCATCTCCCAGGGCTTTCGCCATCATGCTTTGGGCTTTTTCGGCGTCTGTCGCGGCGCCGGTCTGCATGAGCATGTTCTCCCCAAGAGCCAGAATCAATGCCATGAGCGGGGTGTTCACCGGCCTGCTGAGGTAATGAACAGACTCTAATAATTCGAGGTAGTTGCCAATGGCATGACCCAGAGGTTCTTCCATTCGGGTGATGAGGCAGCGGATCTCAAGGCCGCCCATGGTTCCTATCTTCTTTAAGTTCCCGGCCAGCTCCCTTGCCGAGGGTAAATCGGTCATGAACGCGCCCTGCCCGCATTTGACGTCTAAGCAGAGGTGGGTCGCGCCGCCCGCCAGTTTCTTGGACAATATGGAAGCTGTAATGAGCGGGATGGAGTCCACGGTTCCTGTGACGTCCCGCAGGGCGTAGAGTACGCGATCCGCTGGGGCGATGGAGGTGGAGGCTTGCGCATTGGCCCATCCGAAGGAGTCGAGCATGGCCTGCATGCCCGCGTTGTCGAAACTACAGGAAACGCCTGGCAACGATTCGAATTTGTCGATGGTGCCGCCGGTAAATCCCAGGCCTCTGCCGCTGAGCATGGTGACCGGAATGCCGCAGGCCGCCATGAGCGGGGCCAGTACGATGGTGACTTTGTCGCCTATGCCGCCTGTTGAATGTTTGTCCGCTAACACAGGGTATCCCTCAAATCGGAGTCGGTCGCCCGAGTTGGTCATGGCGGTGGTGAGGGCCAGGGTTTCGTCGAAATTCATGCCCAATAATCGGATGGCCATTAACAAGGCGGAGGATTGATAGTCCGGCGCATCGCCGCTGGCGACGGCCTGGATCCAGGCCTCGATTTCTTCCTTGCTCAAAGCCTGGCCGTTTTTCTTTTTTTCTATCAATGACACCATGTTCAACGTGGACATACAGAAGGTCAATTCTCGCGCTATGGGATTTGCCGCCGTTAACGGCGAAGAAAGAGTTTAGCATGAAAAACCGGGTTGTGGGGGTAATGGTGATCATTGAAGGCCCGATTTCGGTGATTAAGATGGAAAAATCTTGGTTATTTGAGTAATATGATGATATTGACATCCTATACAAGCAGGCGATGGAGGAGATTTCATGACACAACCCCAAGAGCATAGCGCCCAGTTCATTGAGGAGCTATACGACAAAATGATTGGCTATTATTGGAAGGCGAGTAAGAATAATAAAAGGTATTATAAGCTGACCCGCGCGTTTACGGTTATTTTGGGTGCGGGCGTGACGCTGGTTTCCTCACTGTCATCATCTACGTTTTTTAATGATAGCCCATTCTGGGCTACTTCTTTTGCCCTGGCTACGCCTTTCTCGGCTGCTGTTCTGGCGATTATCGGCGGGTTCTCACAGACTTTTCAGTGGGGCGCGGCCTGGCAGGACATGGTGATGACGGCGACTCATCTGGAAAAGGAGCGGACCCGTTTTATGGTGACGCCTCCTGCAGAGAGGGACCTTCAGAAAGAGGCCGAAATTCTTCATGATTTCGTTTTGGAGGAGAGCCGGGGGTTCTTTGAGAGGTTGTTGGGCAGCTCTAAACCGCCTGGGTTGAAGAGGAAGGGTTGATTTTTTTTGGTGGACCCGGGGTTGGGGCGGGGTTTGGGTTCCGGCCGTTTTTGGGTCTGGTGAACTGCCTCGGACCCAGGGTTGGGGTGGGGTTTGGGTTCCGGCCTTTTTTGGGTGAACTGCCTCGGACCCAGGGTTGCGCTCCGGTTTTTGCGTTCAGGACGTTCGTGCTCTGGTCGCTCCACCCTGGGCTGCATTATGTCGGCCCTTCAGGCCTTGGCTTGTTTGGGGTGGGTTAGGCCTTGTCACGTGGATTGGTCATTTGGTTGGGGTTTTATTTCGTTTTTTGGCTCTGGCTGGCATGGCGTTGGTTGCCTTTTGTGGTCTGGACGCCATTAGGTTTTTTTTCGGGCCTGGGTTTGTGCCTTGGGTTGTTTGGCGCGGGTTATGCTCCGCATTGTGGGCCTGAAATGAAATAGGGGTTGGGTTTAGGTTTAAGGCTCTGGGTTTCCCCATTGCCTTTTAACTCCTGGCCCAACCCCTTGGCTTGTTTCTTGCCGGGAAAGCTATTAAGAGACTTCGATGATGTCTTGTGCTCTGAGGTGTTTGATCACCAGATCAACCGCCTGTTCAACAGACAGCTCGTCCATGGGTAGATGGACCTCGGGTTGCGAGGGGCTCTCGTATGGGGCGTTCACGCCGGCCAGGTTCGAGACCTCGCCTGCGCGGGCCTTCTTATATAACCCGGTCTCATCGTGAGATTCAGCCCATTCCACTGACACATCCAGATGCACCTCGTGGAATTGGTCCGGCCCTATGATTTCCCGAGCCTGACCTCTCAGCTTGACCAGCGGCGACACGAAGGAACAGATGGCGATCACGCCTGCCTGGTTCAAGATATGGGCCGCTTCTGCTGCGCGTCTCAGGTTCTCTGCTATATCGTGGGTGTTGAAATCCAACTCGCGACTGAGCGCCCGGCGCATGGTTCCGCCGTCCAGAACCTTGCTCAACACGCCCATTTCAAAGAGCCTGCGCTCCAATGCATAAGAAACGCTGGACTTGCCAGAAGAAACCAGGCCAGTCAACCACAGGGTAACCGGTTTCTGATTCAACATTTGGACCCGCTCTTCGGCGGTTACGCCGACCTTGGGACCACGCTCCGAGAGGACCCGGGATTCGGGCTTGAACATGCTGGAAGGAAGCTGATCCACGGGCTCTCGCTCGATGATCATGCCTGCGGCTACCGTGAGGTTGCTGATCTCATCAATGAGAATGAAGCAGCCGGTTGCCCGGTTCTTGTCGTAGAGATCGTATTTCAACGGTTTGTAGGTGGTGAACACCACCCGGCCAATCTCGTTTAACCTCAATTCCGAGGCCTCGCTCTTCTCAAGCGTGTTCACATCGACCCGGTAATTGATCTGCTCGATTATGGCTTTGGAAGCCTCGGTCGTGTGCTTGATGCGATAAGAGCCTTTGGGATCCATCGGCTCCTCGTCCATCCACACCAACATGGCTTCGAAATGGCGACCCACTCGGGGATGGTTGTGACGATGCACAATCATGTCGCCGCGGCTCACGTCCACTTCATCTTCCAAGGTAACCGTTAGAGACATGGGCGGGAACGCTTCTTCAACCTCGCCTTCATAGGTGACCAGAGACGCTACCTTGGTCATCTTCCGCGAAGGCAGCACCGTAATTGCGTCTCCCTTGCGAATAATGCCGGAAGCCACCTGACCGGCGAACCCTCGGAAGTTCTGATCGGGCCGAGTCACGTACTGAACGGGGAATCGCATATCCACCATATTGCGGTCGGACGCGATATGGATGGTTTCCAAAAGCGTCAACAGCGGTTCGCCAGTATGCCAGGGCATGTTTTCACTGGGGTTCACCACATTGTCGCCGTTCAGGGCGCTAATGGGCAGGAATCGCAGATCGTGGATGTCCAGCTTGGCCGCAAACTGAGAGAAATCATCTCGAATTTGCTCAAAGACTTCCTGGGAATAGTCCACCAGATCCATTTTGTTTACCGCAACCACAAGGTGAGGAATCTGCAGCAGCGCAGAAATAAAGGTGTGGCGTTTCGACTGGGTCAGAACCCCTTTGCGGGCGTCGATCAGGATGATCGCCAGATCGGCCGTAGAGGCGCCGGTCACCATGTTCCGGGTGTACTGCTCGTGCCCGGGCGTATCGGCAATGATGAACTTGCGCTTGGGGGTTGAAAAGTAGCGGTAGGCCACGTCAATGGTAATCCCCTGCTCCCGTTCCGCCTTCAGACCGTCGGTCAGAAGCGCCCAATCCACCTCGCCGCCGGAAGATCCCTGCATGGATTTAATGGCGTTGAGGTGATCGTCGTAGATGCTCTTGGAATCGTTCAGCAGCCTGCCGATAAGCGTCGATTTGCCATCGTCCACACTGCCTGCGGTTGAAAATCGCAGCAATTCCTTCTTCTCATTTTCTTTCAAAAAATTATCGATATTCACCAGATGCTCCTATGCCCCGACCTAGAAATAGCCTTCTCGTTTTTTACGTTCCATGGAATCGTCCGTATCGTGGTCGATTACCCGGGTTGCACGTTCAGAGGTTCTCACAACCATCATCTCTTCAATGATTTCGCTGATGGTGGTCGCTTCTGAGCGAACCGCGCCGGAACAAGGCATGCAGCCCAGACTACGGAACCGGCATTTCACCTTTTTGGGCTTGTCTTTCAAATGCTGGGGGAAGGGGAAGTTCTCCACCGGAATTAATTGCCCGCCAACCTCTACGACTTCGCGTTCTTCCGCGTAGTACATGGGTACGATGGGGATTTCTTCCAGATACAGATACTGCCAGATATCCAGTTCGGTCCAGTTGGACAGTGGGAAAACACGGATGGACTCGCCTGGCTTCACGCGCCCATTGTAAAGGTTCCACAATTCGGGGCGCTGATTTTTCGGGTCCCATTGACCCAAGTTGTCTCTAAAAGAGTAGATGCGTTCTTTTGCGCGGGATTTTTCCTCATCGCGACGGGCGCCGCCAAAGGCCGCGTCGTAGCCGCCCTCGGTTAATGCGTCGAGCAGCGCGCGAGTCTTCAGGAAGCCGCAACAGGTGGAAGTGCCCAGATCGTAGGGGTTCGCGCCTTTTTTCAGTGCAGCCTTATTGGAATGGACAATCAGTTCGAATCCGCTTTCAGCCGCGATTCGATCCCGAAACTCATACATTTGCGGGAACTTATAGGAAGTATCCACGTGAAGAAGTGGAAACGGCGATTTCCCGGGATGAAACGCCTTTTTGGCCAGGTGCAGCATGACCGAGGAGTCTTTGCCGATGGAATAAAGCATGACTGGCTTTTCGAACTCAGCGGCAACCTCCCTTATGATATGGATGCTCTCAGCTTCCAACTGCTTGAGATGAGATATTCTGTACCGATTCATATGTCGTCCTTGGGTTTGCTCGTTTAATTAAAGCCGTGGTTCGCGCCAATCGCGAATAGGGTTAACAGCGCCGCGCGCGGAGCGCATGACACCCATAACAGTCGACTCCAACACCGACCGTTTCCTATTCATATACGAGACCACCTGTAAAAAAATCGAGCATTTCTCTACATCGCGTGATGGAACGCCCCATCCCACCGCGCGATTACTGAACTCATTATGGTAACATTTCAGAAATGCCAAGTAAATTCATTCCTCCAATTTTCGCCTGACTCGGCTTATTTCCAACAGTTTAAGCTCAAACTTTTTAAATCACTCATTTTTTGGAGAATCAAAGATCAAAATGCATTATGATATGCTTCAAATCGAAGGGGAAGGTGGGCCATGAGAGTTAGAGGTTGTGCAATTGTCGAGCAGGAAGACAGCATTCTGGTGATGGTCTACAACTATCCCAACGGCAGGGTTCACGCCATTCCTGGCGGGAATTTAGACGAGGGCGAAACCCTGGCCAACTGCATCGTGCGTGAGTTCGAGGAGGAGTTGGGCATTGTCATTGAATTGGGCGATCTCCTCTATGTGGGCGACATGACCGGTTCCGAGCACATCAAACCAGCGGTTCACGTAATTTTCAGAGGCAAGTTAATCTCGGGAACCCCAAAGCTGAACCCGAAGGAAACCACCGCCGCCGACTGGGCCTGGCTGCCCAAATCCCAATTAAAAGATACCTTGCTCTACCCGGCCATCAACGAGGCCCTGTTCCAAGATCACCTGGAAGAATCCCCAAACCCCCGCTACCTGGGCAACTGCATGCACCGAAAATGGGCTTGAGCAAGCGCACAAAAGCCCGTGACCTGATTTAAGACGCCCCTTTAAAATCAGGCTTGTTCTTCTTTTACTTCTTTGGATTTTACGCCGGCGAAGGCGGCGGGGCCTACGGGTACTGGGGGTAGTTTTGGGAGCAGTTTGAACGCGGCCTTCAGGCTGTGGATGAATTTGCCTCGGGTTAATTTGCGGCGCATGGCTTGAACGGTCTCCTGGGGCAGTTCTTCCAATGGGGTGTTGTGGACGAAGCCGACCAGGTCCTGCCAGGTTCTTAAGAACCACATATTG
The DNA here is from genome assembly GCA_050294955.1 of Holophagae bacterium. Taxonomy (GTDB): domain Bacteria; phylum Acidobacteriota; class Holophagae; order Acanthopleuribacterales; family Acanthopleuribacteraceae; genus JBNKOV01. The sequence goes on along the minus strand of JBNKOV010000180.1, from coordinate 1,504 downwards.
CAGGAGATGCCCCATTTAGGATCGCCGAAGACGCGGTGGTGCCAGAAGCTTGGGAAATAGAAGGCCTCGCCTGGGTTGATGAGCAGTTCGTAACCCTCGTAGGCAATGTTCCCATTTTCGTCTCTGGCGTCTTCCTCGAAACCCGGATTGTTGGCGGACGGGAAGAGCAGGAAGCGTTTCTGGCCTCTTATTTGGAAGTAGAGGTTCTCCATCTGGTCTCGGTGAATGGGCGTCTCGCTATTGCCAGGTCCCACCCACAGGTTCACTTCCCAGATGTCCTTCCTATTAATGAAGGGGATCTTGAAATCCTCCGCCAACTCCGGGAGATAGGCGGGATAGGATTGGCGCATGAGGTAACGGTTGAAACTGGCGTAGGAGGGCCGCATCAACAGGGCCAGGGTGAGGTAGAGATCTTTTTCCGGGGCCTGGTCCAGGAAATCACTAAAGGACATGGCTGGCGTATTGGCTAAAAGCTCGCGACCGCCCTTAATGCGGGGTCGCACCATCTGGCCCCCAATCTTCTCGCGGAGCACGTCCAAATCCTGCCAGCGGTTCATTTCCCAGCCGTCCATGAGCCCGGTCATAACAACGGGTTTGCGCTTGGCCACATACTCATTCAGGAACTCTTTTTTGCTGAGGTTCTGCACTCTTGGGATCTGCTTCAACCCGGGAAGATGGGTCTTGCCAAACTCGGTGGTAATGTCGCCGGGCATTAAAAAGCCCCTTTTGGTTTCGGTCTCGGTCAAAGCCAGCCTCCCGCATATTTTCACGCCCAAGAGATTATACATGATGTGAAAATGGATCAATGATTCTTTTCTACCCAGCCAACGCCGAGCGCCATGGAAACTGTACGTAATCAGTCGTCTAAAAGTCCAATATATCTCAAAATTCTTCGTAGGAAGTGAGCTTTTGACCGTCGGAATACATGATCCTGGCTGCTTCAAGCAGATTCCTTTGATGGTCTGTGAATCCGTTTTCACTGTAGAGGAGATAGCCCGTCTTCTTTTTAACTAATTTGCCCGCCGCATCCTTCAAAGCAATAAAGGCCTCTATTTCCGCATCGGCTATTTGCTTCTCCCAGTTTTTAACCTCGATTATCAGATCATAAGCATGGGGATTGGATGTTCGGGCATAGATATCCACTTCTCTACCTTGATCCGCTCCGATGGAAAGTCGTTCCTTCTTAAGACTTAAGTAGGGTTCTAATGTCAGGTCCGAGATAGGGTTGTAAATAACGGTCTGCGCATCCACGCCCTTTGTTGCGGCCATGAAAAGGTTAAACCGGACCTTGTATTCCGCCCGCGTCCCCTTCATTCAAGCGGTTTTTTGTTTAAGGTGGATCATGGTCTTTTCAAAATCTTCAGAAATAGCAGCAGGCTCCATGGCCTCAATTTCGGGTCCATAAACTTTTCTGAAAACTACCTCAAAAATTGGATCGCCCAATCCTCGATAATGATAGTAGGAAGAGCCGCGAGCGATAAGATCGGCCATGCGCAATTTATGC
>JBNKOV010000179.1:0-8872 GCA_050294955.1 Holophagae bacterium | reverse complement strand
ATAAAAACACTCTCTCTTTTCAATAATGAAGCATGACGATATAATATAATTACAAACAAATAGGCGTAAAAAAATACGTAACAAATTATTGGATGAGGGTGATCGCCCCTGTAATTCCCAGCGATCACCCCTCCAATTAACGAATAAGAATCAACTCGGTCTGCCGACCATCGATGTAATAGAACGAACTGCCGGTAAAATACCCGTCCTCTTCCAGCATGATTCGAATAGATTTAGACCACTCGGGAATCTTCACTTCCGCATTTAGCTCAATGGAATAAGCCGTATTCGCGTAGAGAGGATAATCGCCCTTGCCCTTTACGCCCCCTTGCTGGTCCCAAAGCCCAATAGTAGGCCCCGCCCCATGGCCATGGTAACCAATAGGATGGGTGTAGATGGTAGCCGCGATGCCCTCTTGCGCCGCCTTTTCAAGCGCGCCGGAGAGCATCTTATTGCCGGTGCGACCCGTAACATATTGCTCTGTAAGGATATCTTGCAGTCGGTTGCCCACGGCCAATGCCTTGACCAGGCCCTCTGGAGCCTGGGTCTCACCCTGCCTCAGAACATAGGCGTGTTGTTGAGTGTCAGTATGCAGGCCCAAATATTCAATGCCGAAGTCCACATGCAGCAGGTCGCCTGGAAGAATAATATTCTCAGACGGTTTAGAAGAAAAGACGCCCGAGTGCTCCGGCTCGCCAGATCGTTGAATAGCAACGGTTGGGTGGAACCAGGTCTGTAATTTCAATTCACGGATGCGTTCCCGATAGAACCACTCCACATCAGAACTGGTGGTAATGCCAGGATGCACCACCTTGCTGGAGAAGCCCTCCGCAATAATGCCATGGGCAATTCTACAAATCTGAGGATAGATCGCCATTTCTTCTGGAATGCGGGTTTCCAACCAGCCAATGGCCAGATTCTCGCCCGGCGTCAATCGTTGTCGCAAGTCATCGGTCAGCGCCTTGTCAAAGGCCTCGTACTCCCCATGACTCAAACCATCGGCCAAAGCGAAATTCTTGGAGACGTTTATGGCGATCTTCTTGGGCTGTCTTTCCTGTATGATTTCAACCAGACGCTGCCATTGATCCGGCTGCTTTTCCTTGTCCCATGCCTTGGCAAAGAACCGGCCTATGTTGTACCGGGCCACGGCCAGCCGCTCCACCTTGGAGCCTGTGTCGTAAAACACCAGAATGGTTCTCCGACGGGCCGACATCCACTTGGCGGGCAGCATGGTCTCCACCACCGGATCTTCGTTGTATTCTCGAGCAATGAGAATCCACATGTCGATCCCTTCTCTTCTCATGAGATGAGGCGCGACTGTGTTTAAACGTTTCTCCAACCAGCCGTCTCGTATCTCTGCACGCTCTCGCATGCTCACGATTCCGGGAAGCGCGTCTCCTGCAATGGCGCAGAGCGAACTCACTCCTAGAACGATTCCTACTAAAATCAGGCGCATGGGCTCCTCCCTGTCTTTGTTCTTCAAAGGGCGATGTGAGGCCGTGGAAATGAGATGAACCCGCGCTTTTCACCCTCTTGCGACAAAAATCGCCAACTTTCTGAGAAGATTGTACCAAGTTAAGGGCCAAATCAAAACGGCAAACCCCATTTCTCAAAAAACTGACGCCAATATGACCTGGATCAGTGAGCCCATGCCGAATCTTGGTTATAGTCTTTTCAACAGGCCCGAAGGACCTGTGAAATAGGAGCGCTTCATGAATAGGAAACCAGCGGTTCTGGCTTTGGGCTTTCGCCCCTTTTTCATCCTGGCGTCGATTGCCTCGTGCATCTTGCTGGTTCTTTGGGTTCTCGCCTATATGGGCAAAATTGCCATCAATCCTCATGGCGGCGTGATGGCCTGGCATGGTCATGAGATGATTTTCGGCTACACAACAGCGGTCCTGGCCGGATTCTTCCTGACCGCTGTGCGGAACTGGACGGGAAAGCCCACGCCTGACGGCTTCTGGCTGGGGCTAATGGCTTTGCTCTGGTTCCTGGGAAGGCTGGCCCCTTTCATGCCGGAACAGTTCGCACGGTTGATTGGCGCGCGACTGGACATCATCTTTCTCCCCATTCTGGCAGGGGTGATTTTAAAACCCATTTGCCAGGCCAGGCAATGGCGCAACATCGGATTTCCCATGCTTCTTCTGGTAATGGCCCTGGGCAATATCCTGTTCCATTTAAGCTGGATGGGAGAAACTACCGGCAATGCGACAACGGGACTGACCCTGGGCTTGAACATGGTATTGTTGATCATTGTCTGGGTCTTTGGCCGTATCTTCCCCTTTTTCTCAAGCAGGGTCTGTCCCAACGCCAATCTGAAGACCTACAAACCTCTGGAGGCCATGGCGGGCATAAGCGTCGCAGCTTGGGCTCTTGCGCCGTTTCTTTCCTTGGACGCTCGGATCACAGCGGCCCTGGCCGGAGCAGCGGCGATCATTCACATTTTGAGAATCTGGGGATTTCACCATCGGGGCCTCTGGCGTCATCCCCTGTTGTGGATCCTCTATGTCGGCTATTTATGGCTGTGCGTTGGCTTCCTGCTACACGCTATGATTCCCATGGGTTATGTAAACCCATTAATTGCCCGCCACGCCTTTGCCGCCGGCGCTGTTGGCGTGATAACTCTGGGCATGATCGTAAGAGTGGGGTTGGGCCATACCGGTCGGCCCCTGAAGGTGTCTAGAACGATTGTAGTGGCATTCGCCCTTTTGAATCTTGCCGTAATGGTTCGGGTCATATTGCCCTTGTTTTTACCGACGGCCTACCTGCAATGGGTCATGGTTTCGGGCATTCTATGGGTGTTCTGTTTTGCCATTTTTTCCTGGCGCTTTGTACCCATCCTCGCCAGGCCCCGCCCAGATGGAAAGCCGGGTTAAGAACTTCATTATCAACGAATAAGCTGAGGCAGCGCGTCAATAAAAACAGCGCCCTCAGCAAGAACAGCATCGCAAAACCCTTTGTTGGAGAAGCCATCTCCCAACCGAGCCTTCTCCTCTTCATAAAGCTCCCGAAACGCACTAGAACCCAGGTAGTAAGTTGTAAGTTGCATGGGCGAGCTGAGAACCCGGTTCCATAAATTGGCGGCGAATTGCGGCGGCAACATGCCCTCCTCTACAACAAACTGGTTCATCTTCTCCTGGTCCCAGGACTCACAATGCACCATAACGCTCACATAAGCCCTAACAGCATTTTCCATTCTCTTCCGAAGATGAGCAAGGCGCGTCAGCCGGTTTCCATCACGCCAACCCGCATCCAAAGCCAATTCTTCGCAGAAGGTTCCCCAACCTTCAACATACACGCCGTCTGCAAAAAGAGACCGGGTAAGCGAGGGATTCTTAACCGCCATTTTGAACTGGTGGTAATGGCCCGGAATCATTTCATGGGCCGTAATCATGGCGTTAAAGTGATTGTTAAACGACCGATAAAACCCGTCACGAGCCTCCTGAGGCGCATCGTCGGGGATGGATGGCAGGTAAAAAAGGGTGCGGGCTTCGGGGTTGAAGGGACCGGCGGGATAGACGCCGCCCACAGAAGCGCCAGAAAAATGCGGGGGCGAGAGATCAATGAAAAGCGTCTGCTCATCGGCCAGGGTCGCTAGCTGCTTGTCGCGGATAAACACTTCAATCTCAGCGGTCAACTGGGTAAAGGAAGCCAGAAGATCCGCCGCGTTGTCCAAGCGATCCGCCTCCATAGCCTCCAGCGCAAGGGGAAGCGGGTCCACACCCTCCGCAGCGCCCGACTCATCGGCCCAGGCAGCGGCCTCGTCCACCATCAATTGCCGAACATGATCCATCTCGGCTTTCGCCTCAGAGGCCAAGGCCTTAGGCGTCAGGTCACGGGCCAAAAAGGACTTCAGCTTCCGTTCATATTCGGACTTGCCATAGGCGTCCGCCCGGGTAGTCCCAGGCAGGATCTTTGTCTCAATATGCAAGGCCAGGTCTTTGATATTCCCGGCAGTCTGAGAACAGTTCCGCTTCAGGTCTTCCACACTAGAAGTCCAACCCTCTGCGATTCCAGGCAGATCGGTTTCCAAAAATTGAGCGCTCCGACGCAGCAGTGAAATGGCGTTCCTGGTGGTTGAAGGCCTGCCGTCCTTCAAATAGAACCGGGCTTGATCGCAGAGATTATTGATGCCAGAGAGCCGTTCCACGATCGCCTTATATCGCTCTTCTGCGGTGAGATCTTCACGAACAAGGACATGGGTCATCGCCTGGGAAATAAGACCGGAGTATAAAGACGGATCGTTGTGATAAGCAGGATCGATTTCCCAACCCTCAAGCTCCATCTGAGCTTGCCTCAACAACAGGCGAAAATCCGACTCCTCGTCTACCGTGAAACCCTTCAAAATCTGAGATGTGTTAATGGTCATCCGGTTATAACGAATCCAATCGTCTATGCGCCCTGCCTCAAAATCCTCAAAACGAAAGGCCGAGCCTTTATGACCTTGAGAAAAAGCTCTGCTGGGGTAAAACTTCACCCATTCTCGGATATAGGCTTCCTTGAGATCTGCAAAACCCGGAGGTTTGGGACAAGCGCAAAGAAGCCCCAACATGACACATCCACCCATTAACTTTCCCATCGATCCCATTGAGCCTGCTCCTTTTTTGTGTAGAATGGAGGTAGGGAACCCGTGTTCCGCAGCCTTCCGTAAATAACCCTATCTAGCCGCTCCGGCAAGACCATTCTAGCGAAGCTTTGAGGACATAGTTGAAAAAAAATGAAAATCTAACGGTTGAGCCGTCTAAATGGAGTCAATACTGCCAACTTGCACAAGGCATGGGTTTTCTGGAAATGGGAGCGGCGGAGGCAGGCAAGGTAGACCGAGAAGGCCTTTTACGAGATTGGATTGAGCAGGGCTATCATGCAGATATGCACTGGTTTTCCAGAGGATTGGAGAAACGGCTCGATCCAAGTCTGGTTATGAAGGACGCCGCATCCATCCTCATTCTCACAACGCCCTATTATAAAGAGCCCTGTTCCGTTGGGGGTAAAAAACTGGCTCGATACGCCTGCGGCGACGATTATCACGATGTCCTCATCAAGCCCCTGCGCCAGCTCTGCGACATCATCTCAAAAGATTTCCCCATGGCCAACCTCAGAGCCTATGTTGACACAGGTCCTGTTTTGGAGCGGTACTGGGCGGAGCGGGCCGGGTTGGGCTGGATTGGGAAAAATGGCAATCTGATCAACCGAAAAGCGGGGAGCTACATTTTCCTGTCTTCCATTGTCACCAATCTGAAGACGCCCTACGGCCAGCCCCATGATAACTTCTGTGGATCCTGCACCGCCTGCCTTGACGCTTGCCCAACGGACGCCTTTGTAGGAGAGGGAGTCTTGGATTCACGCAAGTGCATCAGCTACCTGAATATAGAGCACAGAGGGCCTTTTGAAAACGCCCCCGATTTTTCCGACTGGTTATTTGGTTGCGACATCTGTCAGGAGGTATGCCCCTGGCCAGGTAAGTTCTCGGGGGATGTGATCTTTGAGAATTTCCTTCCAAGGCCCAACTACGAACAAATCAACACCCAGATGTTGGCTGATATGGATCAGGAAACCTTTAGCGCCACATTTCGAAAATCACCGGTGAAACGGACCAAACGGGCCGGGATCCAGCGGAACCTGGCCCATTTGGAAGGCTCTGAACATTAACGAGAAAGCGCTGGCGCGTGTTTTGCGGCGAAAGCTTCCAGGAACGACACATAGTCTGGAATGGTGCTTTCCCGTCCCTCATAGCGCAGCGCCTCATTCTCACAGTTCTTTTTAATCTGCGAGTCCTCCATCAACCTCTTCAATGCAGCCCTCAATTGGGGCTCATCCCAGTTATGGGCTTCAAGGATTAATCCCAACCCGTGATCCCTGATATAGGAAATCTGGTTGTGCTGATTTTTAGCGAGGGGCATGACCAGTTGAGGCAGACCGGCTCTGAGCGCTTCGGCAAAGGTGCCAATGCCGCCAAGGTAGGCCAACCCGGAAAGATACGGCAGAAGAGCGTCCACAATGAGAAGCGGGGCCTTGCAGAGGTTTTCAGTAACCGTCATGGGATTCTGCATTTGACGGGTCAGAAGAATCGCTCGCATACCCAATTCGGCGCAGACTTTTTCAATCACCTCAAACCACTTTTCCGAACCCTCTAAATGGGCGTTCATGGAAAATAGGAATGGCTTTTCGCCAGCCTCCAACCATCCATTCAAACGCTTCAAATTATCGGGATCTGCCTCGGAATAGGGAAAATCAATGAGCGTGGTTTGGGGCGGATAGTGAGGCTGATTTTCCTGGAACCAGGCGGGAAAACCAGCCATAACACTGTGGGGCGAATAGAGCCAGGAAAAGAGATCATCAACCGGCTGAAGATCCAGCCTCTCTCGATAGCCATTAATCACAGGCGCCAGAACACGGTTCACCACTTCCGGCGATTGGGTGAGAAAATGGTCAAATTGATAGGGGGTGAGAATGAATGTGTGAAGCGGGGCGCCAAGTTTCTCACAAGCCAGGCGCGCTCCAACCAGCATTCGAGACGATATAATGGTTGTGTCGCCGGGGATGAAATGCTCTTCCAACCAATCATAGAGCGGCATGATATTGGGCTCTACAAGGGTCTCCATGAGCTTGAGGCAATTCTCTTCAGAATCAAAGTTCTTGTTTAGTTTGGTAAGGGGCTGAGGAATCTGCGCCACAAATTCCAACCCGTTATTGCGCACAATGCCTTCAAAACCCGGATGGGTAAAGCAGGTCACTCGATGCCCATTATTTTTCAGATCAATCGCCAACTTGAAAAAAGGGAAATGATCGCCGATACTGCCGACGGAGCACACAACGTAATGCATTGGGAATCCTTTTTGCTTTTTTGAATGAAATGAATAAATGAAATGGACCAAAAATTTAAAATTGAAGAAGATCGTTGTACCAGTAAAGGTGCGTAGAACGCGCCAGACCTGTTTGCGCGGAGCCATTCACTGGCAGAACCGATCATCTCCTGATATTTTCATTCTACTTACACTTGCAGGGCAATCGCAACAGAATTCAACAAAAAAAAGGAATTAAAACTGAGTCCAAAAACCGCTGCCAGGCTGCGGAAACAAACCAAAATACGACAAGGCTCTCGGAAAAGGTAGGTTGAAACAAAGGCAAAGTCTTTCAGACGTTTGAACAAATTCTAATTTCTAGTTTGGAAGTATTTTCGCTAGAACTCCAATAATCGCCAGCGACCCCTGTGCCAGACGCTCATAAGCAAGCTCAACTGGATTAGGCCAATGCCAAAGATTATGTACCAGATGGTTAAAAAGCTACATTTTTGGATCAATACTGCATAAAGAAGAGCGGGATAGAGAATGGCCCAGTGAATAAAAACGGTGACATACATAACATGCTTATTGTCGCCTACGCCCAACAGAAGAAAGGTCATGATGGGATTCAAGTTCAAGACTCTCGTAGCGCCCAAAAATATTATGGGTCCAACCGTAGCCTGAACAAGAAGAGGGTCTTCCACAAAAAAGTGAATGATGGTTTTAGGCATGAACACAAGCGGCAGGCCAAGGATCAAAAGAAGCGCAGCCCCAACCAGCGCAGCGTCCCAGCCCCAGCGGGTCGCCTCGTCGGGTTCTTTTCTTCCCAAAGCCTGGCCCGCCAGAATGGATGAAGCGACCCCCACGCCAGTCACTGGCAGGTCGGTGAAGGCCATAATTCGCAGGATGATACTGGTTGCAGCAACTTCTACGGTTCCCATCTTCCCAATAATATAGAGCGTCAGCAATGCCCCAACCGATCTGGATGCAGCTTGAACGCCACTGGGAAACATGAGACTTAGGATGCGGAGGATCACTGTCTTTGAAGGCAGCCGGGTAAGAAACCCTTCTGGCCTGTTGCGGTACATGAGAATGCAATACCCAACCACGCCAATATACAAGGCAATCACAGACGCCAGGCCAGCGCCTTTCACACCCATTTCCGGCGCTCCCCAGTTTCCAAAAATGAATGCATAGTTCAGCACCACGTTGGAGATCTGGCTTAAAATCAATATCTTCAAGTGAATGCCGGTTCTGCCTGATCCATTCCAATACCCAATCAAGGCGCTTGCGACACTGGAACCCAACATGCCCATAAACACCATTTTCAGGTAGGGAACCCCAGCGTTGACCACAGCCTCATCGTTGGTTAAAAGCCGAAAAAAATGGGGTATGACCATCAACGAGATCACGGTTGCCAGAGTCCCAAAAACCAGGCCAATATAGAGTCCGCCGTTAAGAGGCTGACACATTTCTTCATGTTTGCCCTCGCCAAATCGTCTGGCGGTCATGGTCTGCACGGCAAACGAAATACCGGAAACCATGGCCATGCCCAAACCATAGGAAAAAGCGCCGTAACCCACAGCGGCAAGGGCCGTTGGACCCAACCGGCCGACCATGGCCGTATCCACCAGAGACAAGAGAATTCCAGACACCATGCCCAGCAGGACAGGGGTCCCAAGCCTGACGATGGCTTTTAATCGTTCAAAAGTAATCAAGATGGGAGCTCCGCAATCTCAGTAATTCAGGGCTTATGTATATCGTCTTTTTCAACGATTGCCCCATGATGATTTTGTTCGACCCGTCAGATCGATTGGTTTTTGGCATTTCAGGAAAGAACCGCGTTCTCAGCCGGTTGCTGCGACCCGTGAACATGGCTGAAGGACTCGATGAAACCGGCGAGACTGCTTAATGATTCATGCTGGCCTTCGTATCGGGCCGCCTCAGCGCGGCGCCTCAACGCCATCTCGGGATCGTCCAACATCAGGGACAGAGCCTTCGTGACATGGGTTTCATCCCATTGCGATTCAGGCAGCACAAACCCCAGCTTTTCTTTTTGCACATATTCAATTTGCGGCTTTTGATTTTCC
>JBNKOV010000178.1:0-8887 GCA_050294955.1 Holophagae bacterium | reverse complement strand
CATGTTGGCGGGACAAAACGCCGCACCGGAACCGGCGGCGAACGGCGCCTTGGATCAGGCCGAAATAGACCGCATGCTCGCAGGCCACAGCGCCTCGTCCCCTGCAGAAACCGGCGGTTCTTTGGATCAGGCCGAGATAGATCGCATGCTCGCGGGACAGAATTCGGCTCCCGAGCCTGCAGCCGGCGGCGCCTTGGATCAGGCCGAAATAGACCGGATGTTGGCCGGCATGTCTTCCCAGCCTGCAGAGCCAGCTCCAGCACCCCCTTCTGGCGGCATAATGGAGCAAAGCGATATTGATGCGCTCATTGCCCAGCAACAGGGCAAGGCTCCTGCGCCCCCGGCTCCGGCGCCTGTGGCCAGCGGCGAATTGGACCAAGACGCCATCGATCGCATTTTTGCACAGCAAACCGGTGGCGGCAATCTGGACCAGGCCGCCATCAATCAGATGTTGGCCAATGCAGCCAGCCCGCCCCAGAAACAACCCGGATCGGCTCTTGCTCCAGCCATTAAACAGATCCCCAACACCTTGGGCGCCAAAACGATAGATCCTAAAACCGTTTCGAAAAAGCTGGTGAAACTTTGGGCCAATCCCGAGATAACCGGGGTGCGCAAAGGCCGGTACTTCCTGCCTGAAGACGTGAATGTAAATGACGCGGCCATCAACGCCATCATGCGATTGTTCGCCCTTGCCCGCGCGTTCCGCAATCTGCCCTCCGGCAAAACCTTTGACGAGGTAGGCTCCTTCCCCAATAAGTTCGGTCAGAAAACGGTCATTTCCCTCACGCGGGATGAAGCAAGGCCTGTTCGAATTCGGGCGGAAGGCATGCTTACCTATAATACCTACAACCGTTTCGAAGATTCAGACCAGACCTTCATGGTAGACAATTTCTCACCAGCCATGGCGGCTCAAACCAGGCGATGGACCCGTTGGTTTATTACCAACTACGACAAGGACACCCTGCAATCGATCAGTAAATTGATGTGATCTTTATTGAAGAATGAAGCGCAATCCAGAATTGCCCCACCCTCTTCTACAGCGAACCTTGCCTGGAGATTTCTCTGCCCGTAAGACCTTCAACTGGATTGACGTAGGTTTAACCTGCTGCCAGTGAACCATTTCTTGGTTGTCCTACCCTGTCCTGGCCAACAAGGGCAAGGTTTACCCCTGCTGGCCTGTCGAAAAAGCCTCAGCAAAAAAATACCCAACTCTCTTTGCTTTTAAGCGAAAATTGTATTATTGTATTAGTACAATGTGCAGCGCCAATGATGGTGTTGCGTGGGAGCTTGGAGTATGGATCTTCATATCACCCATCAGGACGGGGCGCCAATCTATCTTCAGGTGATAAACCAGGTCAAATACCTGATTTCATCCGGGAGGTTGCTGCCAGGGGAGGAGCTGTCGCCCATCAGGACCCTGGCGAAGCAATTGCTCATCAACCCCAATACCGTGGCCAGGGCCTATCGGGAATTGGAAACCACCGGTTGGGTCGTCAAGAAACGGGGCGCTGGCACCTATGTCTCGGAAATGAACTCGCCTTTGGGCAGGGAACAACAGCGAAAGGTGATTGGCGAAAGGATCCTGGCAATGTTGACTGAAGGGCGGCAAATGAGAATGCCTTTGGAAGATCTATTGGCGCTTGTTAGGGACATGGCCCGGGAAATGAATTACGAAAAGAGGGAGTGATCATGGAAGATGTGGTCGTATCTGTTGAAAATCTAACCCGCCATTTCGGGTCCAAGCGGGCCTTGAACCAGGTCAATCTTCAGGTCCCTCCCGGAACCGTTTACGGGCTGGTCGGAGAAAACGGGGCGGGGAAGACCACGCTCATCAAACATCTTTTGGGGCGATTGCGGGCGCAGCAGGGAAAGGCCCACGTATTTGGCTTGGACCCGGTCGCCAACCCAGCCGGCGTTCTGGGCCGAACGGGTTATCTCTCGGAAGAGCCCGATCTTCCCGGCTGGATGAGCATTGATGAGTTAATGAAATATATGTCAGCCTTTTACGAGCGTTGGGATCACGACTACGCCAGGGAGTTGATCGGGGTTTTCGATCTCAATCCAAAGAGTAAAATCAAGAACCTTTCCAAGGGTCAACGGGCCAGGACAGGCCTGGTGGCCGCTCAGGCGCATCGCCCGGATTTGCTGCTGCTTGACGAACCCAGCTCAGGCTTGGATCCCATCGTTCGCCGTGATATTTTGAGCGCCATAATCCGCAATGTGGTGGATGATGGTCGCACCGTTGTCTTCTCGTCTCATCTGCTGGACGAAATTGAGCAAGTGTCAGATGTAACCACCATGATCAGTAGGGGAAATGTGGTTTTGTCCGGTCCTACAGATGAGATTATTGAACAGCATTCCCGCATTGTGGTCCGCACGGATAGGGGAGAGGATTTAAAATTTGAGGGCCTTATCAAGTCCGAAGCCCTGGGCAGTGAATGGGCTTTGACCTGTCGGGGATCCTGGCCGGAGTTAAAAGGACGGCTTGAAGGGCTGGGCCTTCAAATCATGAGCAGGCGCGGGCTTTCGCTCAATGATATTTTTGTCGCTCACGCAGGGATTGCGCCGAAACCCGAACGGGAGGTTGGCTAATGGCATCCTCTTTAAAAGCGCTTATTTGGGAGTTGTGGGTTAGGAACAGGCTGGGGATGGGCTTGGTGCTTGTCTCGCCAATAGCGGCGGCTCTGCTGTATCCCCTAATCGGTTCCTGGTTGTCGGATTGGAGCGATTTCAGGCCTTTGGGGTATTTGCCCATGGCCGCTGCTGTTCTGTTTCTGGCCTTCGCTTGCGCTCACGGCGAGTTGGATTCCCATTTCATGGGAAGCGGGTTCCCCACGCGTTCTTTTAATCTGCCTGTCCCAACCTGGAGGTTGGTGCTGGCTCCCATGATGTTAGGCATGATTTTGTTGCCCTTGTGTTATGGGATTTGGGTCGTGTTGGTCATGGCCCCGGCGGGATATGATTTACCGCTTTTCTGGCCCATGGTCGCCATTATGACCAGCAACCTCTGGCTACAGGCGGTTGGTTGGACCTGTGGCCGAAATCACGGATGGGGGATATTGACACTCTCATTGGCGATCTCACTGGTGGTTTTCTCAACCGGCGCGGCCTCTGGCGCATTAGAAGGGCCTTCGCTGTGGCAGTCCAGAGCGCTTGGCGGTATATTGCTTTTATTGCTCATGTTATTCCCCATCATGTTCTCCTTTTTTTCCGTGAATCGGTCACGCATGGGCGAACCTTTGTTGGATGGAACCAACCCCCTGGAGCGGTTCTTTCAATTTCCGCCGCCCCCTCTCCTTAAACCATTTGCGAATGGAAAAAGAGCGCAACTCTGGTTCGACTTTCGGCTTTTTGGCTATCTGGTTCCCTTATTTTTTACCCTCGTCATCGGCTTGTTTCTGAGCATTATTCTGCTGGGAGACATTTCGGAAAAGGCTTTAACGGTCATGCCGGTTCTCCTTTTATTCATGTTCCTGGCGGTTGTGCCCATGGCCGGATTGGAGTTCGCAAAAAACCATTTTGGCTCGAAAGAGGTTGAAATGTCGTTGTTTATGGCGGTCCGACCTCTTTCAGACGCGGCGCTGGCTCACGCCAGGCTGAAAATGCTGTTTCGCAGCATCCTCCTCTCTCTTATCATCCTCATAAGCGGTCAGTTGTTGATGCTTCTTGCGACGGGTAAAATGACGGACGCAGTCGCCATATACCATGCAATGGCAGAAAAAAAGGGTTTGGCCTTTGTTTGGTGTATGATAACCCTTTCACCGATTTTCTTATTGCTCACCACCTGGACCTCAACCTCCATCACTGCGAGCTTGGGCTTGATTGGCAATAAGAAGGCCCTGGTGGCGCTCTCGGTTGTGATGTCGCTTGGAACCATGATCACCTTTTTATTTGGGGTATTCCGCCTGGAATCCCAGGAGAATTTAGAGCAGATCATACCACTGCTTCCCCGCATATTCGGCTGGGTTTGCGGGCTTTTACTGATTTTGGATCTGGTGGTCTTCACATGGTCTAAAAAAATAGGCGTGCTTGCCTCGGGCGCCCTGAAGAAGGTGGGCGGACCCCTGATTCTATTTTTGGGTTTATGCGTCGCGGGTGTTTATGCCGCCGATACAGGCAGTGGCTTGAGATTGGGGTTTGCATTTTACTGCCTTGGTCTGTTTGCAGGGGTTAATCTGGCGCTTATGGGCGCCCCATTGGCGGTGTACTACAACCGACACCGCTGAGTATGGTCTGCAGAAGCGGTTTTATTTCTGGGACAAACAAAAAAAATATTTTTTTTTATCTCTGGCTCCTGTTTTTGTCGCTGTGTTAAATAAGCGGATTTGGTGGCGAGCGCAAACGCCCTCATATCGCAGTTTCAAAGAATTTTCAGGGGGGTAAATCCACTGACACCCTATTAGTGGTTTGAGTTGTTTCACGCTTTTCCGTCTTTGGGCCTTGCATGGTCGGCTCTGTAACGGAAGCGCGGCAACTTTTGAAGCGTCGCCATGGAGGCGAATTTTGGGCGGACGCTTATATATCAATTCATTTATCGTTCGAGAGGCGTAGTGGGAGAGTCGGTTTTCAGGTCCATAGGCCCGCTCTTCCCAGGCCCCGCAGCTTCGGCTGCGGGGCCATTTTCTTTTTCATGGACTGAGATTTGCGCGGCGATTCAGGCCATAACGGAAGGGGATCATGGATCATGGTTGCGTTTGCGCTTGCAACGGCGAGGTGTAAAGCAGAAATTTTTAAAAAAAATGAATTTGGGACTTGAACCTAACAACAGAATCGGCTATTCTTTGGGCTGCTTTGCGATGGAGGATGTAGCTCAGTTGGCAGAGCATCGGATTGTGGCTCCGAAGGTCGCGGGTTCAATCCCCGTCATCCTCCCCAGCGCATAACTTGCGCAAATTAAATTGAATGACAACCCCGGTCACGGGGTTTTGTTGTTTTTGTAGGCAGCATGCTGGAAGAAAAACATGCCCATCCCCGTGATTCTCGGATTCGCTTTTATTCCGATGACCATGTTTATGAGGTGGATGGAAAGCGATTTGTTTCTGTAACCAGCGTCATCAAACAATGCTTTCCCCAGTTCAATGCGGACGAGGCCATCAAAAAGATGGGTTCCGGGCACCCGCTTTATGGCAAACCACCCGAGGAAATTAAGGCCCTATGGGAAGCGAATGGCAAAGCGTCACGAGAGGCCGGAACTCGTATGCACCAGGAAATTGAAGACTTCCTTAATAAGGGTGAAATAGGCGAGACCGACGAGTTCAAGCGTTTTCACAGCATCTTCACCCAGGCTCGGAAGGGCAAGCCCTATCGCACGGAATGGATGATTTTTGACGAAGAGACGGGGATTGCTGGAACCATTGATTACATCTACACAGTGGGCGATGTTTTTGCCATGACGGATTGGAAGCGCTCCAAGAAAATTAAAAAGAAGAATCCATGGCAAAGGGCCTTTGAGCCGGTGAACCATCTTCCGGCCTGTAACTTTTCGGAGTATTGCCTACAGCAGAACATCTATCGGCTGATTCTTTTAAAGCACTACGGGATAACCGTGGAAAAAATGGCGTTAGCCCGATTTTACGGCAATGATTTCGATTCCCACATAGTGCCTATCATGGAAGACGAAGCACGCAGGGTAATGGCCCTGGCGGCTGAGATCCAACCGTCCGACCCACCCTGCGGCGACGTTTAGCATCGGGACATCAGGGAATAGTCCTGTGCAAAGTTGAGTTCCAGTTTAATATTGGGAGCAAGGCTGCGTGCAACGGGGCTTTTCAGGGCGATGTTGCGGAGTTGGTCGTATCGGCCTATGCCGACATCTTTTTTTAGCTTAACTGTAACTGCTAATCCCTGAACACTTTCTCTCATATCGCAGAGTTCCGGCTTCACTGAAACCGCCATGCCGCTGAGATCAATGCCTTCAAGGCGCGCCTCGTATTCCAGAGTGGACGCCATACAGGAACCCACAGCCGCAGCCATAAGGTCTGTTGGAGAAAAGGAAAGACCACGTCCTCCCCGCGTAGGCGTCAGG
Organism: Holophagae bacterium; assembly: GCA_050294955.1. Classification (GTDB taxonomy): domain Bacteria; phylum Acidobacteriota; class Holophagae; order Acanthopleuribacterales; family Acanthopleuribacteraceae; genus JBNKOV01. The sequence continues at coordinate 2,862 of JBNKOV010000178.1, read as the reverse complement.
TCTGTTTCAACCTGGGCGTTAACACGACTGTGTTCTACGCGGCAGAAGCCGTTTTCCACCTCAATTTCCAGCATAATTCCCTCCATTTCTTTCTATTTATGGTATTTATAAAACTCCCGGACCATGAATGGATACAATCAAATCAAACGGCCGCAAGGCGCTCCAAGAGATTGGTATTGAAGTGAATCGATGAGCCCGGCGCCATTGCCTCTGTTCGCCGGATTTTCGTTTCTGAAAGACACTGTTGGACGATGGACGAAGAGTCAAAGAATCGTCCAGTGATAGATCATGCTCTACCTGTTAAAGAATAATTGCATATTATCCTAAAAAGCAAATGAAATTTTCATTTTTATCACATTTTTTTCTGATAATACACTGCTTATGCAATTATTCAGCATCCTTCTGCTGTGAACAAAGGTCGAGCGCTTCCCAGGGCAGCATGACGCATCGGTGCCTGGCTTTGTAAGACTTTAGAGTTAAAAGGGGCAGCAGCGGCTCCAGTTTTTCGTCCGGTTCCGCCTCGCCTTCCAAGCAGGCTTTCAATTGGGCGCCCTGAGCGCAGGCGTCTTTCAGGTTCGCGCCCTTGATCATCTCGCTCATAAGTGAAGAGGAGGCTTGAACGACCGCGCAGCCCCGAACTTTTATTTTTGCATCGGCAATTTGAGCGGCCTCCATGTTTAGGGTAAGCTCCAGTTCATCTCCGCACAATTTGTTTGTTGCGCCTGCTTTCAGGTCGGGATCTTCCAAGGCGCCTTCGTTTTGAGGATTTCGGGCATGTTTGAGGATGATGTCCCGGTAAAGATCATTCACTTCCATTTTTTTGGCCCTCCTCGGAGAAGATGTCAAAAATCTGGATGATGATGGATAGGGCGATCTCAAAAGGGTTGACTGCGCCCAAATCCAAACCTGCGGGTCCGAAAAATGACTGGAAATCAGCCGAGCGGCATCCCTGCTCTTCAAGAAACGCCAGGACTAGCCCCGCTCTTTTTTTGCTTGCTATGAGGCCGATATAGGGCGCTTTCTGGCGAATGGCGTTGAGGGCGGCTTTGTGGTCGCCTTTGTGCTGGCTGGCGATGACTACGCAGGTTTGTGGGGTGATGTCTTCCAGGAGCAGGTCCAGGTCACCCGTCTTGAGCCTGGTCCCGGCGGGGTAATTTTCCACTTCCAATTGCGGCCCGTTTACCACTACGGTCCAGTTTAACACCGACCCAAGGCCTGCCAGCTCTTCCGCCAATCGACCTCGGCCGATGATCATGAGTTCCGGGGTTCCGGTTGGGATGGGGCGGGTTTGAGGAGCGGTCTCTGCAAGGGAGAGCGACTGCAGGGTTTTGTTTCGTTCTCCGGAGATGAGTTGGGCCAGCATGTGAATGGCTCGCGTTTGCGGATTGCCTTCTCTGTCAAAGCGGCTGGCGGGAAGCACATTGGGCGCTATGTCTTTATAAATCAAGGGGGAGACATTGGCTTCTTTTGTTAATCCAATCCCCAGGATATGGTTTGATAGAAGCCTTTGAACCTGATTGTCCGGGTCGTTCATTGGCGCCGCGAGTACAATGTGAGATGCGGGTTGGGGGGTGAGGTCGGCTTCCGATTTGCTCACAACGTTTGCAAACGGGTGGTGTTCGGGGCGGGCGTTCGGGTGCTGTACGGTTACGGCGTAACCCGCGCGAGAACCCAGAGCGGCCAGAGGGCCTGTAATGGGGCTGTCGCCTGCAATGACGAGGTTTGTTGCGGGGAATATGGGTTCCAGAAACACGTCCATATAACCGCCGCAAGGCATGCCCACGCCCAGTAATTCGTCGTCCAGATCTACGGTCACCACGCAGGATTGCCTGGTCTTCAGCGCCTCCAGGGATGCTTTGATCAGGAAACTTTCCGCGCATCCCCCGCCTATCCAGCCCCACAGATTTTTGCCATCTTTACTGATAATAGCCCTTGAGCCTGGTTTTGCGGAACTGGAGCCTCTCACTGCGACTACGGTCGCCAGGACATAGGTGTCTTCCTGTTCCCGTATTTGGGTCCATTGTTCATGAAAATGGTGTTGCAAGGGTCCCTGCTCCTGGCCAACAAAGGCATGGGTTCGGCTCTTGTGCGGGGTTGCAGATTCCCAGGATGAGAATCGAAAATATCTCACACAAGAGTCGCCCTCATCTTAGCATAGGTGGAAGGCTGAGTGGGATGCGCCTGTGGTCAATTTGACGGCGCAAGGAAAGGCGGTTTCCGCCGCCTATAGAAAAAGGGCCGGAACCCCGCAGGATTCCGGCCCTTTCGGTTTAATGGTTTATGGAAATCAGGGGAGTCTGGCGTGGACTCTCTCAACCGAGAATTCTGCATCTGGACCGTGACAGGAGCCGCAGGATTCGCCGAAAGGCGAGGTGTTCACGTAAGCGTGAGCGGCGGCGTCTTGGGTGTCATGGCAGCCGAGACAGGCCGAGCTGTCGGGCTGGATGGGACTAAAGAATTCGTAGGGTTCGATGGTGGGTTCTTCGCCAGGACCTGGCAGCGCGTAGCTGTCTCCAACGTGGCAGGACTGACAGTTCCGCAAATCACCGGGATATTCCGTGTGATTGTAGTTGTGTTCGGATCCGCCGAATCCAACAATGGAATAGTCTCGCGTTAGATCACTGCCTCTGTGGATGCGGTGAATCATGAACTTGAAGTCGATGCTGCGCGCGGGTTCGCCCTCTTCTCGGAATGGCGAGTCGTCAGCGCCTGGTTGGTGACAGGTTACACAATAGTCTACATTGTGGCGTATGGTTCCATGAAGCGCCACTTCTCTGTGACAGGAATCGCATTTTGCATCGCTGACCACATTGCGTCGCCAAACCGCCATCTCCTGCCCGCCTACTGCAAAGCTGTAGATTG
>JBNKOV010000177.1:0-8896 GCA_050294955.1 Holophagae bacterium | reverse complement strand
CGGACAGGAAGTTCGGTTCACTCATAAGGCCGACGCCTTCATTACCGCCATAGCTGGTGATGGCGCAGGCGGTCTCTGGGTAGGCGCCCGAGATCATGGACTCCTCCACATCAACGCCAACGGCGAATTGGATCACGATTTATCCATCCCTCGCGGTTCCAGAAAAGCGGGTGTTCTGGCTCTCCCTCCTGGCTTTCCCGATCAAGAAGACCGTCACACGCCACAAAAAGCGGGTTTCTTGACTCCTCCAGCACAACAGAAAAAAGTGGGTGTCCTGGCTCTCCCAAACCAAGAGATGCCCCACCCCCAAACCCCACAAAAAGTGGGTGTCCTGGCTCTTCCAGACCAAGAAATGCCCGATCCTCAAACCCCAGAAAAGGTGGGTATCCTGGCTCAAACTCCAGAAAAGGTGGGTGTCCTGGCTCAAACTCAAAAAGTGGGTGTCCTGGCCCTGATTTCCTGGCCCTGATTCTACTCTATTCCCTCCACCGTAGCCATGACGCCCCAGCCTCCAAAGGTTTCGGTTACGGCGATATCTAAGCGATTGTCCCCCGGCTTCAGCGGCAGGTAGAGTTCGTCGAACAATCCAATGGTGCCCAAGTAGCGGTAGTCTCTGGATCTGTAAGCGTTGGTTCCACCGTAAAGCAACTGGCCGTTCAGGTAGACTTTTACTCTTTCGCTATAACCGAAAGTCAGCTTTTTAATCTCCTGCGCCCTTGCTGTCAAGGTGGTTGACGCAAAGACGGTGTTTTTTTCTCGTCCCACGCTCTGAACTCTGGCCAGGTTTGTGATACCGGTCGATTCTGCATTTATGGTTGTCCAAGTTCTGGATTTTAAGTGGTTCTGATCCAAAGTTTCTCTCAGTTCTTTTTCTGAAAATGGATCCGACACGCGCCATGTTGTGATGGCGTTTACTTGCGCTGGTTTTGTTGCCGGCGGCTTGCCTTTGAGGATCGGCTTTGTTGTCTCATAGCGGAAATTGGAGAACCAGGCTGGGGAGAAGTTGCCTGCGCTAATGCCTATTGAGCCTGAACCAACTCCCATCTTGAGTTCCGGCACGAAGAGTACGGGCTCTTCTGAGTCGATGTAGATTTCGGCCTGGCTACCGGAAACTGCGATTTTTATATGCATCCAACGGTTGAAGCTGTAAACTACCGGAGCGCCGTATTCCGGTCCATGGTAGAGTTGCCATCCAGGATTCCCATTAAACACAGGGGTATACTGATTGGCGTCTGGGTTGCCCGATTGGTGCGGCCTGATGTAAAACTCTTCGTAGTTTCTCCTGTCCTTCATTCTCCATATCCCGCCAAAAAATCCGCGATCCCCGGTGCTGTACAGGTCAAATTCGATCACCCCGTTCTGGAACTGGACGCCCTCTAACCAGGCCACGCCGCCTTTTATTTTCAAGGACTTGCGACCCTTGAAATTCACGATTTCATGTTCGGCCGCATCGATCTTCCAATCCGCCTCGCCAAATGGCGCGTCGTTTGACCCAGCGAACAGGTTCAAACTCAAACCAGCGGCTAGGACCAGGACATAAGAATTCATACAGCTTCTCCTTGCTTAGACAAAAGCGGGCGCCCCAAGGCTCCCAGGAGTTCTTACGAATTCAGGGCTTGCTTCGTTTCTGAAAATTCACTACTCCTAAGTCGGGAAACAGTGAATTTTGAAAAAAAAGAGGCGTACACGTTAACACTTTTGCTTATGGACATTCTTGCCGATAGATCCCAAGAGGCGCCTTCTATTACTCGGCTCCCAGCAATTCCCCGGCTAATCGAGCAACTATTATGGATCCTAAACCACGGTCTGGCTTCCTATCGGTGTTTTTCTTCGCTTATTTGGCGCTTGCTCCCCTCTTTTTTGGAGCGTGGTTGTGGGCCCAATCTCCTGCTTACCACCTCACCTATCTAAATGGCGAGCGGGGGCTTTCTGAAAGTCATGTGTTTGCCATCATGCAAGATAAAAAGGGGTTCATGTGGTTTGGCACTCGGGATGGGCTGAACCGCTTTGACGGCTATGATATTAAAATCTATCGCAATGACCCGGAAGATCCCCAATCCATTTCCTCCAGTTACATCTACTCTATATATCAAGACCCGGAAGGGATTCTTTGGGTGGGGACTAGAGGGGGTCTGAACCGTTTTGAACAGGCTGATGAGACCTTTACCAGTTTCAAGCATCAACCCGAAAACCCCCTAAGCCTAAGCCATGATACGATTTACGAAATCAAACCAGGAGCTGGACCCACAAAGGGGCAACTCTGGATTGCTACAGCAAATGGCGGGCTGAACCTGTTTGATCCCAAAACAGGCCAGTTTCAGGCTTATCGGCATAACCCAAAAAATATCAGTAGTATGAGCAATGACGCCGTTCGATGTATGGTCATAGAACCAGATGGAGACGTCTGGGCGGGAACGGAAGAAGGTCTCAATTATATGAAGGCGGACGAGCCCGGGGTCTTCAGGCGTTACATATCGGACCCCAATCAGAAGAACAGTTTAAGGCACAACAAGGTGGTCTCGCTGTATTACGACCATAGAGGGACTCTTTGGATTGGGTCCGAGCAGGGGCTTGAGATTCTGGACTCATCCGGTGTTTTTACCCGGTTGAAGACGCCGTCCGGCGAGTCTTTTGGCAATACCATTTTCGTATCGGGCGACGGCAAGGACGGGGTTTGGATTGGGGCCTCTCATCATGGGGTTTTCCATCACCCTCTTGGAACCAATAACTTTAAAAAATACCAGATCGGCATCAACCCCGATGGGTTCCGGTCCATGTATCGAGATCGAAATGACACCCTGTGGCTGGGCTTCTACGGCAACGGCGTGGTGCATATGACGCCAACGGCCTTTGTCCGGCAAGGGCGAGATGAAGATGAGGTTTCGGCGCTGCTCAAGGATAGCAAGGGCGGTTTGTGGATTGGGAAACGCGGCTCCCCGCTGGAGTACCGCGGTCCCAATGGGGAGCGGCGCTTGTTTCCCGCCAGTCAAAATCCCGGCTTGGACGATGACACGGCCACTTCTCTAATCGAAGGCACGAAGGGGCGTATCTGGGTGGGCGGCGATATTTCAGGACTTGCCTGCTATGATCCAGCGAAGGGCCAATTCATCCCCAATCTCTGGAGCAATATTGCCGATTCTCATATGAAGCAGGGCTGGATTGGGAGTACGGCAATCGATGGAAATGGGGTCTTATGGCTCGGTACGGATCGGGGCTTAAAGAGCTTGAATCTAGAGACCTTGGCCAGTCCCAATGTCTACAAACCCGACCCTTCGGATCCTTTTTCTATTAGCGCAACCGGCGTGCCCAGTCTCCATTTCAATCCCGATTCCCCAGACACGCTTTGGGTTGGCACCTGGAATGGCGGTTTGAATCGCATGTCTCTCAGCAGGCCAGGCGAGTTTATCCATTTCAAGACCAACCCCAACGATCCCAATAGTCTGGCTTCCAACGGGGTTCTTGCTATTCACGAGGACGCCCACGGAGCGTTGTGGTTGGGCGCGCCAGACGGTTTGAGCCGCTTTGATCCGAAAACCCATAAGGCGATTTCCTGGACGATGAAGGACGGCCTGCCCAGCAACACGATCTACCGCATTCTGGAGGATAAGCAGGGATGTTTGTGGCTCAGCACGCCTCGGGGCTTGTCCCGGTTTGAGCCAAAAACCGAGAAGTTTCAGAACTTTGGCCGCCATGACGGTCTTCTGGTTGAAGACTTTCGGGAGAATTGCGGGTTCCGTAATCCCGACGGCTCTATGGTTTTTGGCGGGAACGGGGGCTGGATCCGGTTCGATCCAGCGGATATCATGTTCTATCATGACCCTCCCACGACGGTGATTACAGATTTTAAACTGGATAACCGGGCCGTGGGCCCGAGGAGAAAGGCGGAAGACTCTCCTCTTGTAAAGTCTATTGAATTTACTGATTCTATTCAGCTTTCTTATAAGCATCGCACGATTGAATTTCACTTTGCTGCGCTTCATCACGCCTCGCCGCCCAAGAACCAATACGCTTATCGCCTTGAGAATTTTGACCCCAACTGGAATGAAACGGATGCTCGGAACAGACACGCAATTTATACAAATCTGGATGCGGGTCTATATACGTTTCGCGTGAAGGGCAGCAATAAGGACGGGGTCTGGAGCGATCCGGTGTCTCTGGACTTGAATATTCCGCCGCCCCCCTGGCTGACCTGGTGGGCTTATCTACTTTATTTCTTAATCTTTCTGTCTGTTATTGGTGGGTATATTCGCTCTCTCTACCACAAGCTGGAACGGCAACGTCTTTCTCTCGAACATTTGCGGGAAATGGAGCGCATGAAGGATGCGTTTAATCGTGAGCTTGAGGATAAGGTGGAAGAGCGGACCCGCGAATTGAAGGGCGCCCGCAGGAAATTGCTGAAGACGGCGCGGGCCGCCGGCATGGCTGAAATCGCGTCTGATGTGCTTCATAATGTGGGCAATACCCTGAATAGCGCTCGCACATCGCTTCATATTATTCAGGAAAAAGTGGACGACGACATGGGTCTTCGTCTTCTCGCGCGAATTGCGGGGTTGTTTCGTGAAAGAGAAGACCAACTGAACGCCTGCTTTGAACAGGATATGATGGTGAGAAAACTGCCTGAAACCCTGGAACGCATTCACGCGAGGATTAAGGAAAATCAGGGGATTATCTCTGCTGAAGGTGCGATGCTGCAACAAAAAATTCTCTCTATTGTAGCCAGCCTCCGCAAACAACATGAACATGTCCACACCAGAAGCCTGTTATTGGAATCCTGCAATCTGGGCCGGGTTTTGGATGAAAGCCTTGAGTCTGCCTCCGATATGGTTCATTCCATTAAATGCGTTAAACGGGTGGACAAGACGCAACGGGTTGTTATGGATCGCCTTAAGACTCATCGCATTCTGCTGTTGCTCATTCAGAACGCGGTGGAGGCTATCGAAGAGGCCGGATTGAACGGGGAGGGCCGTATTGTTTTCACTATCAAGGCCTGCGAGGATGGAGCTGAATTGGAGATGGTGGACAATGGCGTCGGTATTGGGATTGACGTTCAAAAGCACTCCCAACTCTACGTTCACGGTTATTCCAACAAGCAGGACCACGAAGGCTTTGGTCTACATTATTGCGCCAACGCCATGAAGGAGATGGGCGGCAAAATCAACATCTCCAGCGAGGGTGAAATGCGGGGCGCCTGTGTGACGCTTTCGTTTGTGAACCAAATGAGCAAAGCCGGGCCTGATGGCGCTACATAACAGTTAAAACCCCGTCATCACTGGCTTTAATTTTTATGGTTCCATCCCAACCGGTGGCGTAGATCGCCTTTTTAATTCGATAGCGTTTGAATTTTTTGGATTTTTTGCCTACCCGCACCCATTTCGCTGAATCGCGTTTTCGGTCTATGGCGTCTCTCAACGCATTGACCGCAGAGTCTCTGGGATGTCCATAATTCCAAGTGTTGTAGGGACTTGAGGAACCCTGTCCATCATTCCATTTTCCCACCGAGATGACGGCGATTTCCGGCGTCAGCGCTCTTAACAACGCAGGGGTGGTGGCGTTGTAAGAACCGTGATGGCCCACCTGGTAGACATCTGTATCGAGAAGATCGGTTCCCTCATACCATTGGAGCAGGCTTTCGATGCCGTCCAACTCCAAATCGCCAGTAAACAAAAAGGAGGACTCTCCAAAATCAACCCGTATGACCAGGCTGTGGTTGTTCATGTTGGCGTAATGTTTCTCGGTCCAGCCGGGATTGGTGGTTTTCCATCCGGAGAGAATTCGGATCTGGGGATCGATGGAATCGCAAATCAGAGGATCGATAATGGGGTTGTGCAAACCCATTTTCCTAGAGAGGCGTCTTACCTTTTCGTCTTTGACAATGGTCTGCCTTATTTGAGTCTGACCTTCTATCCAACGGGGATCTTCGGTTCCAATCACCCCATCCTCGCCCAGGTTGCCGTTGTTCACATAGTTCAGGATGTGGAACCGTTGGGCCACCTCTTTCAGGGCTCTGGTGTGGTCGATATGGTTGTGGGTGATAATGACCACGTTCAGGGTTTCATTCAGGTCGGGCCTTGTCTCAAAGAACCGTTGGATGTAATCCACCAGCCGCGATTCCTGGCCTTCTACCGCGCCTGCATCGATCAACGCCGCCCCGCAGGGGAACTCAAGCAGTGTGGCGTCGGCCTGCCCCATGTCAATGAAATGGGCAATCATGTCTTCACTGGCAAAAGCATTAATAGAAAAAAACAGAATCAACAACCACTTCGTCACCGGCGCACCATCCACATGCTTTTTTTAACAGCTATACCATGACATAATTTTTATCCCCTGTAAACAACCAATCGCCACATAGTTGCTGGGAAATACACGAAAACCGGACACGCCAATCCAAAGTTATGATATCTTCATAGAGTTCAATAATGGGAGTATGCCGCCATGGAAATTGAAGTATATCTCGAGGGCCACAAACAGACCGCGGTCCAAGGCGACACCATCGCCGGGTTTCTGGGCGCTAAATACCTGAAAGAGCGCTCCATTGTTGCTTCCCTCATGGATTACCACCTGGTGGGATTAAATACCAGAATCAGGCGGAAGTGCTCCCTCCACCCCGTTCACGCAGGCGCCCCGCTGGGCCGAGTGGTGCTTAAACGCACGGTGTCTCATATGCTCCATTCCGTGGTCGCAGATCTGTTTCCCGATCTGAATCTGGTGGTGGGGCAATCTTTTTTGGGCGGCCATTATTACGAAATAGAATCTCGAAACGGCAGGAAGTTGGACGCGCCCTACCTGGCCGAGAAGTTGACGGCGGGCATGGACAAACTGGCGGACGCGAACCTGTCTTTCGATTTCCGTCACATGCCTATAGATGAGGCGAGGGAAGCGCTCACCGATCCGGGCGGCGCCAAAGCCAGCCTTTTGGAAATTTGGACCGGACCGCTTGCGCCTGTTGTGATTCTTGGTAATTTTGTGGACATTCCCCACGGACCCTATGCCCTGACCACCGGTTGCGGCAAGGGCGCGCGGGTTATTCCCTACGAATCCGGCCTCATCCTGCAATTTCCCGACGCTCGGGTTCATCCCCGCAAAATGCAGAAGTTATGGGCCTGTTACCGACAGACCAGAGATTGGAACCGCAATCTGGGCATGGAGTCTGTAGGCAATTTGAACCAGGCCATTCTCAGCGATCACATCGGCGAGGTTATTCGCATCTCCGAGGCCCTGCACGAGAAACGCATTAGCCAAATCGCCGATGAAATAACCCAGTCCCGAGACGAAAAACGGGTCATTTGCATCGCTGGTCCTTCTTCTGCGGGCAAGACCACCTTTGTGCGAAGATTGTCTATCCAGTTGAAAGTAAATGGCGTTACTCCCAAGATCATCGGCATGGACGACTACTTCTTGGACCGGGAGGTATGTCCGCGAGATAAAAACGGCGACTTCGATTTCGAATCGTTGGGCGCCCTGAACCTGGACCTCATCCACGAGCACCTGGAAAAATTGTTGAAGGGATTCGAGGTTCGCAGACCTCATTTCGACTTCGTAACCGGACGCTCCACCTTGGCAGTGGGAGAACCGCTCAGGCTTGAGGAAAATCAGGTGTTGCTCATTGAAGGCATCCACGGATTGAATCCCCTGCTTACCAAATCCATTCCCGCGAGCTGCACCTTTAAGGTTTTCACCAACGCATTGACCCAACTGGTGTTCGACGCCCACAACCGCATTCTTACTTCAGACACACGGCTCCTGCGCCGTATCGTGCGAGATCGTCTGTTTCGCGGTACTTCCACCGCCGACACCATTGCCATGTGGGACAACGTACGCCTGGGCGAAAAACGCCATATCTTTCCTTTCCAAGAACAGGCCGACGCCACCTTCAACAGTTCCCTTGTCTATGAAAGAGCGGTGCTGAAAACCTACGCCGCCCGGTTCCTTTTGGAGGTGCCCAGAAGGCATCCCTCCCGTGCCGAAGCGCATCGGCTTCTCAAGGATTTAGAGCTATTTGTGCCCATTGTGCCTATGGAAGTCCCCAGCAACAGCGTCTTGCGGGAATTCATTGGCGGCAGCGCCTTTAATTATTGATTGTCCTCAATAAGATTGGGAATAGTCAACTCTACGCTGGATTTCACCTCCTGGCCGGTGGTCTCGTTAAGTACTTGGGATTCCACCCGATAGTTGGCGCCTGGACTCAACTCCAAATCGGAGAGAAACTGGATTCCGGTTTTTTCCAACGCCTCCTTTTGCTTGTGCGGCTCAAACCGCACCGACCTGCTGGATTCCGCCACCACAGCCTGCCCAGTGTCGAAGGCCCTGGTATGGACCGTTAAAACCATCTCTTCACCCGGCTTGGAAATGTCCACCAGATATTTTCCAGGAATCTTCAACGACACCCGCACCAAACCCATATCCTGATTATGAGCCAGGGAGACATCCATTTGGGTGGGTAATTCTTCCAAGATGGGACCTTGAATGGTGTTGGCGTTTTCCAATGCGTGGGTCAATTCATTCTCAAAAGGCTCGGGATTGAGAACTCGGCCCTTGGGGTAAAGAACCTTTACCCCACGTCGATTCACCTTTATCTTCACTCGGGAGAGATGTCCCTCTTTCGCCTCGCCTTTCACGTAAACACTCACGAGATAACTGTGCCGGGTCATATCCCCCACCCTGGAGACAACCTGGTTGTACCTGTTGAAATTGGCGAACAGGCGCCCGCCCGTGCTCCCAGACAGATCGGTGAGTAAAGTCAGGTTCCCCTTGGCGCTTCTAAAATTCTGCCTTGAAGTATCGACCCCGAAAACAAGCGTATTGGAGCCCATAAGCGCTTCCGCGAGATGACGTTGCTGACTCACAAGCATGGAGAAATTCTTGCCCGGGTAAAACATGCCCTTGCTAAACACAATCA